>CAKPRX010000031.1 GCA_934183135.1 uncultured Prevotella sp. | reverse complement strand
CACAAGAACAACGAGCTGAACAACTTTGTACTGCCCGTGGTGGTCTCTGAGCAGTTCCTGCAGCGCCTGTTCGACAGCATCAGTGCCGACCACCAGACCCAGGTCAAGGTTGATTTGCCCCATCAGACCATTACCAACCTGAAGACTGGCGAGAGCGAGCACTTTGACATCAACGGCTACAAGAAGCACTGCCTGATGGAGGGCCTGGACGACATCGACTTCCTGGTTCAGAACCAGAACCTGATAGAACAATGGGAGAAAAAGAACAGCTGACCACCTACCAGCATATAGCACCTGCCATAGAGATTATGGACAGTACCCTGCGCGATGGCGAGCAGACCAGCGGTGTGTCGTTTCTCCCCCATGAGAAGCTGATGATAGCCCGCAAGCTGCTGCAGGACGTCAGGGTAGACAGGGTAGAGGTGGCCTCGGCCCGGGTGTCAGACGGTGAGCGCGACGCGGTAAGGATGATTTGCAACTTTGCCGAGCGCAGCGGACTGCTGGACCATATAGAGGTGCTGGGGTTTGTCGACGGCTGTCAGTCGGTCGACTGGATCAGCGACTGTGGCGGCAAGGTCATCAACCTGCTGGCCAAGGGCTCGCGCCGTCACTGCGAGCAGCAGCTGGGCAAACCTCTGCAGGAACATGCCGATGACATCCTGCGGGTGGTAGACTATGCCGACAGGCGTGGCCTACAGGTTAATCTCTACTTAGAGGACTGGAGCAACGGCATGAAGGACAGCCCGCAGTATGTTTACCAACTGATGAGCAGTCTGAGTGACACCCCCATACGCCGTTACATGCTGCCCGACACCCTGGGCATCCTCAATCCGCTACAGTGTGTGGAGTATATGCGCAAGATGCTACGCCACTTCCCTAACGCACACTTCGACTTTCATGCCCATAACGACTATGACCTGGCAGTGTCTAACTCGCTGGCTGCGGTACTCTGCGGCTGTCGTGGCCTGCATGTTACGGTCAACGGACTGGGCGAGCGTTGCGGCAATGCTCCTCTTGCCAGCGTCCAGGCTACCCTGAAGGACCACTTCCACGCCCGTACGCACATCAACGAGAGTCAGCTCAACGAGGTGAGCCGTCTGGTAGAAGGCTATAGCGGCATCGCCATAGCCTCTAACCAACCTATCGTAGGCGAGAACGTGTTTACCCAGGTGGCCGGGGTACATGCCGACGGTGACAATAAGAACAACCTGTACTGTAACGAACTTGCCCCGGAGCGTTTTGGCCGGAAACGGGAATACGCGTTGGGAAAGAACAGCGGTAAGGCGAACATCGCCAAGAACCTGGAGGAACTGGGCTTGGAGCTAACCCCTGAGCAGACGCGCATAGTGACCCGTCGCATCACCGAGCTGGGCGACAAGAAAGAGCTTGTAACCCAGGATGACCTGCCCTACATCGTGAGCGATGTGCTGAAGCACAGCGTGGCTGAGGACAAGGTCAAGTTGCTGAGCTACATGGTATGCACCAGCTATGGGCTGAAGCCCTTGGCTAGTATCAAAGTCGAGATTAACGGTCAGCAATACGAGGCCGACAGCACGGGCGACGGCCAGTATGATGCCTTTGTCAAGGCTATGCGCAAGATTTACCGTGAGAAACTGAACCGGACATTCCCAGTACTGGCCAACTATACGGTAACCATACCGCCCGGAGGCCGCACCGACGCCCTGGTACAGACCGTGGTGACGTGGCATAGCGACGACCGCGACTTCAAGACCAAGGGCCTGGATGCCGACCAGACCGAGGCAGCCATCAAAGCAACCATTAAAATGTTGAACCTAATAGAATAGAGTAGTATGAAAATGAATATTGCAGTCCTGGCCGGCGATGGCATCGGCCCGGAAATCATGAAACAGGGAGTAGCGGTCATGGATGCCATAGCCGCCAAGTTTGGCCATCAGGTAGCATACCATGAGGCGCTGTGTGGAGCCCATGCCATCGACGCAGTGGGCGACCCGTTCCCAGAAGCCACCTTCAAGACGTGCATGGATGCCGATGCCGTGCTCTTTGCCGCCGTGGGCGACCCCAAGTACGACAATGACCCCACGGCCAAGGTTCGCCCAGAGCAGGGGCTGCTGGCCATGCGCAAGAAGCTGGGCCTCTATGCCAACATCCGCCCCGTGCAGACCTTCAGTTGCCTGCTCCACAAGTCGCCCCTCAAAGAGGAGCTGATTAAGGGGGCCGACTTCGTATGTATCCGTGAACTTACCGGTGGTATGTACTTCGGCGAGAAGTATCAGGACAACGACAAGGCATACGATACCAATATCTATACCCGTCCCGAGATAGAACGCATCCTCAAAGTGGGCTTCGAGTATGCCCGTAAGCGTCACCATCATCTCACGGTAGTCGACAAGGCCAATGTACTGGCCTCCTCGCGCCTCTGGCGACAGATAGCCAAGGAGATGGAGCCACAATATCCAGATGTAACGGTCGACTACATGTTTGTAGACAATGCCGCCATGCGCATGATATCAGACCCCCGTTTCTTTGATGTCATGGTTACCGAGAATACCTTTGGTGATATACTTACCGATGAGGGCAGCTGCATCAGCGGATCAATGGGCCTGTTGCCCTCAGCCTCTACCGGTGAGCATACTCCTGTCTTCGAGCCCGTCCATGGCAGCTGGCCGCAGGCTGCGGGCCAGAACCTGGCCAACCCCATCGCCCAGATACTGTCTGTAGCGATGATGCTCGAGTACTTTGACCTCAAGGACGAGGGCACCCTTATCCGCCAGGCGGTTAATGCAAGTCTGGAGGCCAATGTACGTACACCCGAGATACAGGTTGAGGGTGGCAAATACGGTACTAAGGAAGTCGGCGAATGGATAGTCAACTATATCAAACAGGCGTAAGGGCTGCACGAAGGGTGCTGACGGTGGCCCTGATGCTGCTGGCCAGCGCCCCGGCCGCAGCACAGAAGGGCAACGCGCTGCGTGACAGTCTGAAAACTGCCATGCAGGACTTGGCCTTTCACCCAGACTCCGTGGACCTGCTGCTGAAAAAGGCGGCGTGGAACGTGGAGCTGGGCGAGTGGGGCTATGCCAAGGATACGTACGACAAGGTACTCGCCCTGTCGCCCAAGAACGTGGCGGGACTCTACTACAGGGCTTACGTCAACGAGAAACTGAGCCGCTACAACTTCGCAAGGCTGGACTACGAGAACCTGCTGACCATTATACCCGGAAACTTCGAGGCCCAGCTTGGCCTGGCACTCCTCAACCAGAAGGACAACCGCTATACGCAGGCTCTCGACCAGATTAACCGGCTTATCAGCCAGTACCCTGACAGCGCCATAGCCTATGCGGCCCGTGGGGGAATGGAGAAGGAACGCAAGATGTACGAGCTGGCGGCCTACGACTACAGCGAGGCCATCCGCCGTGATGACAGTAACATGGACTACCGGCTTAACCGGATAGAACTGTACATCCTGCTCCGCCGGTTCAAGTCGGCACGCGAGGAACTGGACCTGCTGGTAAGGCGCGGGGTGCCCCGAAGCTCGTTATCCAGCCTCTATCAACGTATTAAGTGATATATCGAAATGGCTCTGCATCAACGTGGTTGACAGCAGAGCCATTTCTGTATATAGGGGAGTAGTGAGCCTGTTACTCGCGTATCTTAATCTCGCAGTTGTCGAGCGACTCAATGATGGCGAGACTCTCGCAGCGTATGCCGGCAGCCTCGATGACATCGCGCCCATGCTGGAAGGCTTTCTCAATGATAAAGCCCATGCCTACCAGTTCGCAGCCAGCCTGGCGGCACAGGTCGATAATGCCCTTGGCGGCATTGCCATTGGCCAGGAAGTCGTCGATGAACAGCACCTTGTCCTTGGGGGTAAGATACTCGTCAGAGATAATGACATTGTACTCGCGCTTCTTGGTGAACGAGAATACCGTGGTTGACAGCAAGCCCTCCATGGTGGCCGGCTTCTTCTTCTTGGCAAACACCACGGGCAGGTCGAGGAGAAAGCCCATCATAATGGCTGGCGCTATGCCCGACGCCTCGATGGTAATAATCTTGTTTATCTCTGTCGAGGCGTACCGCCTGATCAGTTCGACCGCTATCTGCTTCATCAGGTTGGGGTCCATCTGATGGTTGATAAACTTGTCTACTTTCAAGATACCTCCTGGAAAACACTTCCCGTCTTTCTTAATTCTGTCTATTAGAGCCTTCATTGTGTGTGGTTTATATACAGAGGCCGTGTGGTCTCGGGTTAAACTATAGGTGGTCAGGGTCAGCACTCTGTGGTGCGTGGCTTGGTTTTCAGCCAGTTGTCTATGAGCTGGCGGGCCAGGGAGAGCTTCTCGGGGATAGTGGGCAACTGGTCGTAGCGGAACCAGGCACCCTTGCTGAGCTCAGAGAACTGGAGCTTGAGCTCGCCCGACTCGTACTCGGCATAGAAGCCCACCATAAGACCGCAAGGGTATGGCCAGGGCTGCGAAGCCCAGTAGCTGAGGTTGCGTATGCGCAGCCCAGTCTCCTCCATCACCTCGCGGTAGACGGCCTCCTCCAGGGTCTCGCCAGTCTCGACGAAGCCCGCTACCAGTCCGTAGAAATCGCTCTTGAAGTTCTTGGCGTGTACCAGCAGCACCTCGTCGCCCCGGTGTATCAGTACGATGATGGCAGTGGCCAACTGGGGCCACACTTCTTTGCCACACTGCGTGCAGCGCTTAGAGATATCGGTGTGCATGGCCATGGGCGAACCACAGCAGCCGCAGTATCGGGTGTTCTTGTCCCAGTAGAGCAGTTCGTGGCACTTGCCGGCTTTGAGGTAGAACTCCATCGGCAGCTTGTAGTACGACTTGCGCAGACCGCACATCTCGTAGCGTCCGTCGGGGTCGACGATAGGCTGGTCGATGCTGTAAGCCTTGACCTCGGCGCCATCGTCAAAGGGGGCTATGTTGAGCACGTGGGTCCACTCCTGTATCTGTACAGGGCTCTCGGCGGCCAGGGGTATGCTGTAAGTGCCATCAGGATGGCGCTCCAGCAGCAGGCTGTCGCTGCAGAATATGAACCAATACTTATTTTTCATCATCATTATGTTTACGGAATAACAGGTCGTAGTCGCGCTTGGCAGCAGGAGCCACGTAGTTGTCTGGGACAAAGCGCCAGTTGTTGTTGGGCTTGGGGTCGAGTACTCCTTGCTTCTCTATCTCGCGCATAAGATAGTAGCGCTGGTCCTTGGCGCTGCGCCATACGATACGGCTCTCCAAGCTGTCGCGGTCTATGCCGGCGCCGCGTGTCAGCAGCTCGCCACCGCCGTTGCCCCGGTAGCTGTTAACGGCCACCGTGTACCAGCGGGCGGGGTCGAAGGGCTGTCCGTTGGTCATGCGCAGTATGCGAACCTTCTGCCCGTTGGGCTTGGTTACGTCTACCTCGTAGTCTATGCCCGCCGCACTGTCAAAGTTGAACGAGAAGTTCTTAAAGCCCAGTCGCTGCTGGTCGTTCTGGGTCGACTCGCTGAGCAGGAGCAGATGGTCCTGGGGCGACTTCATGGTGTTTACCCACAGGTCGTAGCTCATTTCGAGCGCCCCGCGTATCTCCTCGCCCGTAAGGCGCATGGTGTAGAGCAGGTTCTCGTACTTGTAGAGCTTGAACATGTCACTTACATACACGTCGCCCTTGTTTATCCTGGCATCGAACATGAGGGGAGCGTTAAAGGCTATGTCGGCACCCGTTATCTGTAGCTCCAGATTGAGTACCAGGTCGTTGAAGGCGCTCGAACCGAAGTAGCAGTCGCGCGTGGAGATGTCGCGGGCAAAGGTACCAATCTTCTTGCTGACAAAACTGTCGACCTGGGCGTACACGTCCTTGAAGTGGGCCATATAGTCGGGGTCTACCTCGCGGTTACGCACATCTACCAGGGTGCCCGTGGCGGCCACATCGGTATGGCCCTTGCTCCGGCTAACGGTAATGGTGGCTTCGGCCACACGCCGGGCCGCATTGGCCGGGTCCAGGCACACCACGGGTCGCCCCTCGCTGTTGGTTACCACACCGGAGTAGGGTGTGTGGTCGTGGCCGAAAAACACGGCATCGAAGCCGGGCACTTCGCGGGCCACGCGGATAGAGGCATCTTCCTCGTAGGTGGCTGTCTTGATGCCCCCGTCGCGTCCGCTGTGAAACAAGCCTATCACCACGTCGGGTTTCTCGTGCTTACGGATGTAGCCCATCCACTTGCGGGCGGTAGAAACCATCTCGGTAAATGCCAGGCCGCTCCAGATGTTGCGTGGCAGCCAGTTGGGGATGGCTGGGGTTATCATGCCCAGGATGGCCACACGCACCCCGCCGCGGCTGACGATGGTATAGGGCTTCAGGTAAGGCTTGCCGCTCTTGGTGTCTATGATATTGGCGCCCAGCATGGGACATTTCACCTCGCGTATCCACTTATCGTACACCGCGTGGCCTGGCTCTACATCGTGGTTGCCCATGGTCTGGGCGTCGTAGCCCATGTAGTTGATGACCGAGGCGGCTATGTTCTCCTCCTGGGGCACTATGTAGTTATAATAATAAGAGGTGGGCTGTCCCTGCAGTATATCGCCGTTGTCTATCAGTATGACGCGGTCGCCATACTCGCTCCGCAGTTGTCGTACGTAGCTGCTTATGCGGGCCATGGAGCCTGCCACAGGTTTGCGGCCGATGAAGTCGTAGGGAAAGAAGCTCCCGTGTACGTCACTTGTCTCAACTATCTTCAGAGTTACTGTCTTAGTCTGTCCCATCGCTGCCAATCCGAAAGCCAGCGACAAGGCTATTGCCGCGATTATCTGCTTCATAATATCAGGAATTGTCTATTTCAGTACAAAAGTACAAAATAATCATGAGTAAGGCACGATTTTTGTAGGAAAGTTTGTAAAAAGAAATAGGAGGAATAACAGATATGGCTTTTATAGATTACTACAAGATTTTAGGAGTAGACAAGAATATACCACAGAGCGA
Source organism: uncultured Prevotella sp. (assembly GCA_934183135.1). Taxonomy (GTDB): domain Bacteria; phylum Bacteroidota; class Bacteroidia; order Bacteroidales; family Bacteroidaceae; genus Prevotella. Next base: position 16,458 of record CAKPRX010000031.1, on the reverse strand, counting down.
GGTTCAGGCTGCCTACCGTAAGCGCGTAAAGCAGTTTCACCCTGACCTGCACCCCAATGACCCCAAGGCCAAGGCTAAGTTCCAGGCCCTGAACGAGGCTTACCAGGTTATCAGCGACCCGGAGAAGCGCAAGAAGTACGACCAGTACGGCGAGCACTGGCAGGAGGCTGGCCATTTTGGAGGAGCACAGGCCCAGGGTGGCTGGGGCGGCCAGGGCGGAGGCTCGCCTTTCGAGGGGTTCGACTTCAGCGGGTTCTCGGGCGGAGGCGGGTTCTCCAGCTTCTTCCAGGACCTCTTCGGCGGTGGTATGCACGGTGCCCGGCGTACCACGCAGCGGCAGCGCCCGGTGCCCGACATGGAGGCCCGTGTGGGCATAGGCATGTACACGGCCCTGCTGGGTGGCGAGGTGATGATACAGCTGGGCGACGGGTCGCGCATCAAGCTCAAGGTGAAACCCGAGACGCAGAACGGTACCAAGGTAAGGCTGCGTGGCAAGGGCCACGACCTGGGCAACGGTCAACGCAGCGACCTTATCATCACCTACGACGTGCAGCTGCCTGCCCATCTCAGCGACCGGCAGAAAGACCTGCTCCGGCAGATGCAGCAGGGCTAACCCCATGCCTGCCCGGGGTGCCCATATACACACAGACTCCGCTCGGCCTGTCTCTGGCAGGCTGGGCGGAGTCTCTCGTTTGCGGGCCGGGGCGGCGTATCACTTAATCTTGTCAAAGCCCTCGCCGAACACGCCGTGGCAGAAGGTCTGCGATATGAGCGCATCGGGGTCTATCTCCTTGATATAGTTGAACACGTCCTGCGACTCGTACTTTCGCGCCAGCACCACCAGTATCTGCACGTCCTGCTTGGAGTACCACCCGGTGCCCTGGACAAGCGTTACGCCGCGGTTCACGTCGTGGTTGATGGTGTCGGCTATCTTCTGGTAGTGCTTGGATATGATAAGAAACTGCACGGTCTGCCTGGTACCGTTGATGATGTAGTCGCAGGTAATGCTGGCTATCAGCGTGAAGGCTATGCCGTAAATGATAGTCTCCGTGCTATGAAACAGCAGATACGAAGAGCTGATGATGGTAATATCGACAAACTGCATGGCACGGCCGAAACTCAGTCTGAAGTGCTTGTTGAGCCATACCACGATAATGTCGGTTCCGCCGGTCGAGCCGTTATGGCTGAACACCAGGCCCAGTCCTGCGCCGCTGAGCATGCCCCCTATGAGCACGTGCATGAACTTGTCCTCGCCTATGGTGATGACGGGGTGAGCCTCGAAGAAGGGCTGCATGGCGCCTATGAGCACCGACATGATGGTTACGCCCACGATGGTACGTATGGTAAACTGCCTGTTCAGCGCGCGAAAGGCTATGCCAAGCAGAAGGAAGTTGAGCGCCCAGATGGAGATGGCTGGCGGCACCTTGATGGCATAGAAGAGCAGGGCCGAGATACCCGACACGCCACCCATGACCACGTGCTCGGGCAGCACAAAGGCCGTGAAACCTACGGCATAAAGAGATATGCCAAACGTGATGAACAGTAAATCCCTGATTTGCCGCGACTTGTTGGCCTGATGTGGATTGAGCGTAGTCGAAAAGTTCATATTCGTATGCTGTTAATAGTCTGGTGAGCTATGGCTGTAGCCATGGAGTGGGGGGACGGCGCCCGCCAGCAGCCACATGGCTTCGTCCATGTGGTGCAAAGGTACTAAATAAAAACAACATAGCCACTCTCTCGCCCCAACAATCTTATTACGGCTTGCACGGTGCCCCGAGAAACTCGCCGGGCAACGACTGGCCGCCCTGCGCTCGCCAGCCGTGTCGCACGGGCTCATGGCCCCACCCATGAATGTCATAGGCTCTATCGCTGTTATAACCATGACGAAAGTTGCGAAAAACCTTTACACGCGACTGTATATTTATGCAAAACACGAGGGCGTAATGTATAAATATACAGTCGTAACAGCTGTTCTACGGGGCGTAAAATCCGGAAAAAATCAACGAACCAGGACGATTTTGGGGGCCATCGGAGCCGTTTAGGGGCACCGTGAGGGGTGCAAAAGTAACAACATTTTACAAAACAGAGGCATCTTACACCCTTTTCGCCGCTATTTTCGGCTCTGGCGAGGACTATTTTCAGAGACACCGCGATGGTCATTTTTTTGCTCGCGATGGTCATTACGATTCTAATGACCATCGCGAGCGAGAAAATGATGGTTTTCGGGTGGTCCGAAATTTGCCGTTTTCGCCACCGCCGCCTCCTCGGCGAGCATACAGACAAATGACAGAAGGCCAAAACACCATCACGCGATGCCGAAACACCAAAACTGTATAATTATACATTTTCCGAAAAAAATTTACGATACGGGCTGGATTGTTATCCGTTAGCATGAGCGGACAGGAAGCCTGCACCTGCATACCGGGAAGTCCTTTTAGGTTTCACCCTTTTGCCTTTTCACCTTGCGCCCCTGTGGCCCTCGCGCGCGCGTATATGTAATAAGGTATAGCAGAGGCCACGGAGCAGGCTCTGGGTACAAATGGGTAAGTGGCGGGGGCTAAATGTCCCTGTGAGTATGCCAAAAACATAGCAAAAAGTAAGAAAATACCCCCCCGAACGCAAAAATAAAGTCGAAAGTTTAGTTTTTTTCCCATTAAAGTACTATCTTTGCACGACTATAAGGGCTATCTATATGTATAACAATATCAATCGAGGTGTTAACGGTCATCATCACCACCACCATAAAGAACATCTGGACGACGCAGAAATCTTTAAGCGACGTACACTGAACGCAGCGCGCCGCCGCAAGCTGATAGGCAGAGTACTCTTTGCCGTGCTGAGCGTCGTGGCCACCCTCATCGTGCTCTTCGTGGCTTATCTCTATTTATAAATAAGGTACCACAGGGCCCTGGGCGACTGTAGCACAGCGTTGCCGTCAGGGTTATGGCCAATCGGAGAGTGATGGGCCAATCGCTTTCTGTGGCTTTTTTCAGATGGTGTCGCCACCGTGTTGACGCCATTTGTTATTATCTGTTTCTCAATACGTTACATCAGGTTCGTACAAGTAATGGATATCACCGCTGCGAACTCGTTCTAAAAATAACATCTCAATCATTTGGCAGCTATCAGTTAATGTGCTATTTTTGTACCATTATCACATAAAAACCTACCATTATGAAAAATTACATCTACGAGTCTGCCATGGTAGCCGTAGCCATCGTGCTGCTTGGCCTGTGTATCAAGTGGGGTATAGACGACTTTGCCAACAAGGACCGAAAGGTTACGGTCAAGGGACTGGCCGAAAGAGAGGTCGAGGCCGACAAGGTCACGTGGCCCATCGTGTTTAAGGAGATGGGCAACGACCTGCCTACGCTGTACGATGACATCAAGGTAAAGCAGGCCAAAATCAAGGCGTTTCTGCTGAAACACGGGGTGCAGGCCGGCGAACTGACCGTTAACGCCTCGAAGGTGGTAGACATGGCAGCTAACCAGTATTCGACCAACAACAAGGCCTACCGGTACAACATTACGGCCATTATGACCGTAACATCGCACAATGTGAAGCTGGTACGCTCCATTATCAACCAGCAGGGCGAGTTGCTGCGCCAGGGAATAGCCATTGTGGGCGACGAGTACGAAAGCCCGACAGTATACGAGTACGTGTCGTTTACATCGATGAAACCCAAGATGATGGAAGAGGCCATACAGAACGCCGAGAAGACCGCCAACCAGTTTGCCGCCACCAGCCACTCTACACTGAACAAGATAGTGAGTGCCGACCAGGGCCAGTTTAGCATAGAGAACCGCGACGCCAACACGCCGTGGATAAAAAAGGTACGGGTGGTTACCACGATAACTTTCTCGCTCAAGGATTAGGCCATTATCCATGTTTTTTGCACACTGAATAACCATGTGCGCATCAATGAGGGCTGTTAGTTTTAAAATTTTTTAAATCATTAGACCCTTGGTGACGTTTCCCCTATTATTTAAGTATATTTGCAATATAATAATATATACAAAACGATGTTTGAAAACTTAAGTGACAGATTAGAACGCTCATTTAAAATATTAAAAGGTGAGGGAAAAATCACCGAAATCAATGTAGCGGAAACTCTCAAGGACGTGCGCCGTGCGCTGCTTGACGCCGATGTTAACTACAAGGTGGCTAAGCAGTTTACCGATACCGTTAAGCAGAAGGCCCTGGGCATGAACGTGCTCACAGCCGTAAAGCCTGGACAGCTGATGGTAAAGATAGTACACGACGAGCTGGCAGCCCTGATGGGCGGCGACGCTGTAGAGCTGAGCCTTACCGGCAAACCGGCCATTATATTAATGTCGGGCCTGCAGGGTTCGGGTAAAACGACCTTTACCGGTAAGCTCGCCAACCGCCTCAAGACCCAGAACGGCAAGAAACCGCTGCTGGTGGCCTGCGACGTGTACCGTCCGGCTGCCATAGAGCAGCTCAAGGTGGTGGCCACACAGGTGGGCGTACCCGTATATACCGAGGAGGGCAACAAGGATGTGGTCCAGATAGCCCAGCATGCCATCCAGGAAGCCAAGGCCAAGGGCAACGATGTGGTCATCGTTGATACGGCTGGACGCCTGGCCGTCGACGAGGAGATGATGGACGAGATTTCGCGTCTGAAGCAGGCCATCAATCCCGATGAGACCCTCTTTGTGGTAGACTCTATGACGGGTCAGGATGCCGTGAATACGGCTAAAGAGTTTAATGACCGACTGGACTTCAACGGAGTGGTTCTCACCAAGTTAGATGGCGATACGCGCGGTGGTGCCGCTCTCAGCATACGTACCGTGGTTACCAAGCCTATCATGTTTATAGGTACGGGCGAGAAGATGGAAGCCATCGACGTGTTCTACCCCGAACGTATGGCCGACCGAATACTCGGTATGGGCGACGTGGTCAGTCTGGTAGAGCGTGCCCAGCAGCAGTACGACGAGGAAGAGGCCAAGCGCCTGCAGAAGAAGATACAGAAAAATCAGTTTGACTTTGAGGACTTCCTCAACCAGATACATCAGATTAAGAAGATGGGTAACCTGAAAGACCTGGCCAGCATGATTCCGGGCGTGGGCAAGGCTATCCGCGACATAGACATAGACGACAATGCCTTTAAGGGCATCGAGGCCATCATATACAGTATGACCCCAGAAGAGCGGCACAACCCGGGACTGCTGAACAGCAGCAGGCGCCAGCGCATAGCCAAGGGCTCGGGCGCCACGATACAGGAGGTAAACCGGCTGATAAAGCAGTTTGACCAGACTCGTAAGATGATGAAGCTGGTAACCGGCGGTGGCATGAAGGGAATGATGGGCCGCATGGCCGGGATGCCAGGCATGCCCAAGCTCTAAACAGATAGGAATACTATGGAATATCAATTAATAGACGGAAAGGCCACGGCTGCTGCCATCAAACAGGAAATAGCGGCCGAGGTCAGCGATATAGTGGCCAGGGGGGGCAAGCAGCCTCATCTGGCAGCTGTACTGGTGGGTCACGACGGTGGCTCGGAGACTTATGTGAAGAACAAGGTGATAGCCTGTGAGCAATGCGGATTTAAGTCGACGCTGATACGGTTTGAAGACACGGTAACCGAGGAGGAGCTGCTGGCCTGTGTAGACAGGCTCAACCGCGATGATGACGTAGACGGCTTCATAGTACAGCTGCCGCTGCCCAGGCATATCGACGAGCAGAAGATTATCATGGCCATCGACTACCGCAAGGATGTCGACGGTTTCCACCCCATCAACGTCGGCCGTATGTCCATCGGCTTGCCGTGCTTCGTGTCGGCCACGCCGTTAGGCATACTCACGCTGTTGCAGCATTACCATATCGAGACATCGGGCAAGAAGTGCGTGGTGCTGGGCCGCAGCAACATCGTGGGTAAGCCCATGGCCCAGCTGATGCTTCAGAAGCAGTACGGCGACTGCACGGTGACGGTATGCCACTCGCACTCCAAGAACCTGAAGGACGAGTGCCGCGCGGCCGACATCATCATAGCCGCCATAGGCCGTCCCGATTTCGTTACGGCCGACATGGTCAAGGAGGGGGCTGTCGTCATAGACGTGGGCACCACCCGCGTACCCGACGCCACACGCAAGAGTGGCTTCAGGCTTAACGGTGACGTGAAGTTTGCCGAGGTGGCCCCCCACTGTTCGTACATTACGCCCGTGCCAGGCGGCGTAGGCCCTATGACCATCTGCTCCCTGATGAAGAACACCCTCTCGGCCGGTAAAAAGGAATTTTATCCATGACCGCTGAGGACTATTACCGGCAGGGCAACGAGTACAGGCGGCAGGGCGACTGGCAGCACGCCATAAATTGCTATATGGAGGCGACAGCCATAGACCCCGACTCACCAGCCCGCGAAGCCCGGAAGATGCTGGAGGACATATTGAACTTTTATAATAAGGATGCTTACAATCCATAAAATATCAGTACTATTACTATGAGCAAGATAAAAGGTGCTATCGTAGTCAATACAGACCGGTGTAAGGGATGCCAGTTGTGCATCGTGGCTTGCCCGAAGAGCGTTATTGCATTGGCTCAGAAAAAAGTAAACGTACACGGCTATCCGTACGTCGAGGCCATTCACCCCGACGACTGCATAGGGTGTGCAAGTTGTGGAATAGTCTGTCCTGATGGTTGTATAACTGTCTATAAGAAAAAGATGGAGGATTAAACAATGGCTGAACAGGAAGTAAAACTGATGAAGGGTAACGAGGCCATCGCCCACGCCGCCATACGGTGCGGCGCCGACGGTTTCTTCGGTTATCCCATAACTCCCCAGACGGAGATTATCGAGACGCTGTCGCTTCTGAAGCCTTGGGAGACCACTGGCATGGTGGTACTTCAGGCCGAGAGCGAGGTGGCCTCTATTAATATGGTATACGGTGGTGCCGGCGCGGGCAAGCGTGTGTTCACCACTTCGTCGTCGCCCGGTGTGTCGCTCATGCAGGAAGGCATCAGTTATATGGCAGGTGCCGAGATACCAGGCGTGATAGTCAACGTACAGCGCGGAGGCCCCGGCCTGGGCACCATTCAGCCCAGCCAGAGCGACTACTTCCAGGCTACGCGCGGCGGAGGTAACGGCGACTACTACGTGATAGTCTTGGCACCCAACTCGGTACAGGAGATGGCCGACTTCATGGACTTGGCTTTTGAACTGGCCTTCAAGTACCGCAACCCGGCTATGATACTGTCTGACGGAGTCATCGGCCAGATGATGGAGAAGGTGGTGCTTCCGCCCATGAAGCCTCGCCGCACGGAGGAGGAAATCAGGCGCGAGTGCCCGTGGGCCACTATCGGCCGTACCATCGACCGTTCGCCCAACATACTGACCTCTCTGGAACTGCAGTCGGAAGTGATGGAACAGCGCAACCTGCAGTTGCAGAAGAAATATGCCGACATCAAGGCCAACGAGGTACGCTATGAGGAGCAGCAGATGGACGATGCCGACTATGTGATAGTGGCCTTTGGCAGCATAGCCCGCATCTCGGAAAAGGCTGTCGAGCTGGCTCGCGAGGAAGGTATCAAGGTGGGGCTGTTCCGTCCTATCACGCTGTGGCCGTTCCCCGAGAAACAGATAGCCGAACTCGCACGTACAAAGAAGGGATTCCTGGTGGCCGAAATCAATGCCGGACAGATGATAGAGGATGTACGCCTCGCTGTCAACGGCCAGGCCAAGGTGGCTCATTTCGGCCGCCTCGGCGGTATGGTTCCCGACCCCGAGGAGATAGTTAACGCTTTAAAGGAGGAAATGCTATGAGTAATGATATAATAGCCCCCGAGAACTTGGTATACAAGAAACCGGGCTTGATGAACGATACCACCATGCACTACTGTCCGGGCTGCTCGCACGGCGTGGTACACAAGCTGGTGGCCGAGGTGATAGAGGAGATGGGGATGGCAGACAAGGCTGTCGGCGTGTGCCCTGTGGGCTGTGCCGTGTTTGCCTATCGTTATCTGGACATCGACTGGCAGGAAGCTGCCCATGGCCGCGCGCCCGCTGTAGCTACCGGTATCAAGCGCCTGTGGCCTGACCGGCTGGTCTTCACGTACCAGGGCGATGGCGACTTGGCATGTATAGGAACCTGCGAGACCATCCACGCGCTGAACCGGGGCGAGAACATACCTCTTATATTTATCAATAACGCCATTTATGGTATGACGGGCGGTCAGATGGCACCTACCACACTGATAGGGCAGAAGACCAGCACCTGTCCTTACGGTCGCGACCCTCAGCTACATGGCTGGCCGCTCAATATAGCAGAGCTGGCCTCTCACCTAAAGGGTACTTGCTATGTTACTTGCCAGAGCGTAGAGAGCGTGGCTTCGATCCGCAAGGCCAAGGCTGCCATCCGCAAGGCTTTCGAGTCGTCTATGAAGGGACTGGGCTCGTCCTTGGTAGAGATAGTGTCGACCTGCAACAGCGGGTGGAAGCTCTCGCCTGTCAAGGCCAATGAGTGGATGAAGGAGAATATGTTTGCCAACTATCCCAAGGGTGACCTGAAGGACACGACAAACCTTTAGCGAATTAAAGAGGACATAACAATGAAGACAGAGATAATAATAAGTGGCTTCGGAGGCCAGGGCGTACTGTCAATGGGCAAGATTCTGGCTTATTCGGGGCTGATGGAAAACAAGGAGATTACCTGGATGCCGGCCTACGGCCCTGAGCAGCGTGGCGGAACGGCCAATGTGACCGTAATCGTGAGCGATGAACGTATCTCGTCGCCCATCCTCAGCAAGTATGATGTGGCTATCGTGCTCAACCAGCCCTCGCTCGACAAGTTCTTACCCAAGGTGAAACCCGGAGGTATCCTGATTTACGACGGGTTCGGCATTGCCACTCCCCCGGTACGCGATGACATCCAAATCTACCGCATTGATGCCATGGACAAGGCTGCGGAGATGAAGAATACCAAGGTTTTCAACATGATAGTGTTGGGCGGACTGCTCAAGGTATGTCCCGTGGTGAGCACTGATGGTCTTAACAAGGCGCTCTATAAGAGTTTGCCCGAGCGTCACCACAAGCTCATCCCCCTGAACATGCAGGCCGTGTCTGAAGGTATGAAAATCATTCAGAAGCAGGCGTAAAGAGCTGAATAGTAACAATGACTATAAAAGCAAGGCAGGTTGCCCGTAGGCAGCTTGCCTTTTTTCTTTTTTTAACCACAATCACTACATTAAGAGCGATTTTATCGCTAACTTTGCAGAAAACAAATAGGATAAAAACTAAAGTCAATAAATGGAAAGAACTTGGAGATGGTTTGGCAAGAATGACAAAATCACTCTTGCCATGTTGAAACAGATTGGTGTCGAGGGCATCGTTACTGCCCTGCACGACGTCCCGAACGGTGAAGTATGGACACGCGAGAAAATCCATGACCTTAAATCTTATATCGAAAGCTATGGTATGAGGTGGAGTGTCGTTGAGAGTCTGCCTGTCTCTGAAAGCATCAAATATGCTGGTCCCGACCGCGACCAACTTATTGAGAATTACAAGGTGAGCCTACGCAACCTCTCGGCTGAGGGCATCCACACCATCTGCTATAACTTCATGCCTGTTCTGGACTGGGCCCGTACCGACCTGAGCCATCCCAATCCCAACGGCACTACCAACCTGTACTTTTCTCATGCCCAGTTTGCATACTTCGACATCTGCATCTTGAAGCGCGATGGTGCCGAGAAAGATTACCCACAGGATGTGCTCACCCAAGTTGACGAGCTGAAGAAGACTATGACCCCCGAGGACAACCATAACCTCGTCGAGAATATTATCGTCAAGACCCAGGGATTTGTCTCTGGCAATATCTCTGAGGGTGATGAGCACCCCGTCGAGCTCTTCCGTGACTTGCTCGATTTATACAAGGGTATCACCAAGGAAGAGCTACGCGAGAATATGCGTTACTTCCTCAGCGCCATTATGCCTGTCTGCAACGAGTGCGATATGTACATGTGCGTACACCCCGACGACCCCCCATTCCCCATCCTTGGCTTGCCTCGTATTGTCACTAACCGCGAGGACATAGAGTGGTTCCTCCAGGCTGTAGATGACCCTCATAACGGCCTCACTTTCTGTGCCGGCAGTCTTTCTGCTGGTGCCCACAATCATGTAGTTGACATGGCCCGTGAGTTCTGTCACCGCACATGGTTTGTTCACCTGCGCTCTTGCCACGTCTTCCCCAACGGCGACTTTACTGAGGCCAGCCACTTAGGCGGCCGTGCTGATATCATCGAGCTGGCCCGTATCTTTGAGAAGGCTAACCCCAACCTGCCTATGCGCGTTGACCACGGCATGACCATGCTGGGCGATGAGAGCCGTGGCTACAATGCCGGTTACAGCTTCCTTGGCCGTATGTTTGCCATGGGCCAGGTCCAGGGCATTTTAGCTACTGTTGACCGCGAGTTAGGTATCGAGTACAAACAACCTGGTTTCTTTGATTGATATGAAGAACTTATTTGATATTAAAAACTACGTAGTAGTAATTACCGGTGGTACAGGCGTACTTGGCCGGTGTATTGGCAAGTATCTGGCACTTAACGGTGCCAAGGTTATTCTGCTTGGCAGAAAAGAGGATGTGGGCGCCGCTGTGGTGGCCGATATCAAGAAAGCTGGCGGAGAGGCTGAGTTTATGAAGTGTGATGTGATGGAGCAGGCCATGGTACAGGCCACCTGCGATGCCATCGTGGCTAAGTACGGCAAGGTGGACACCCTGCTCAACGCAGCCGGCGGCAACCAGAAGGGAGCCACCATTGGTCCCGACCAGAACTTCTTTGACTTAGACCCAGAGCAGTTCCAGAAGGTACTCAACCTGAACCTGGTCGGAACCGTTATCCCCACACAGGTATTCCTCAAGCCCATGGTTAAGCAGGGCAAGGGCTCTATCATAAACTTCTCCTCTATGGCTGCCTTCCGTCCTCTGACACGTGTGTGCGGTTACGCCGCAGCCAAGGCCGGCATCTCCAATTTTACAGAGTACATGGCCCACGAGTGTGCCAAGAAGTTTGGCGAGGGCATCCGTGTCAACGCCATAGCCCCAGGTTTCTTCATTACCGACCAGAACCGTGCGCTGCTGACTAATCCTGACGGTTCGTACACCGAGCGCGGCAAGGACGTAGTCCGTCAGACTCCCTTTGGCCGTATGGGCAAGCCCGAGGAACTCTGTGGCACCATCCACTACCTTATGAGCGATGCCAGCAACTTTGTTACAGGCACCGTGGCCGTAGTCGACGGCGGCTTTAACATCTACGCGATGTAATAAAAATACATACCATCCCCTTACGCCGCTACTGATTACCGGCCGTAGGGGGATGGCTTTTTTTATACTTTCCTGAATAATACCAGCCATAACCGAGATGACCATCGAGCCTATAGCCATATTTCGCTCACCCTTTAAGTCCAAGTTTGGAGTACCCAAGCAGAGCGGCTTGGTAGCCGAGTTAGAGGGCGAGATAGTTTTTGTACCCACCTATCGTAACGCAGATGCCCTGCGTGGGCTGGAAGAGTTTGATTATCTCTGGCTGATATGGGAGTTTTCGGCCAACAGCCACTCGGCCAACAGTCTGGTGGTTCGCCCACCCCTGCTGGGAGGCAATGAGAAGATGGGCGTATTCGCCACACGCTCGCCGTTCCGCCCCAATCCACTGGGGCTTTCATCTGTACGTATCAGCCATGTTGACTGGGAAGACAGCCGTGGTCCCGTTATTCATGTCCAGGGTGCCGACCTGATGGATGGCACCCCCATTTATGACATCAAGCCCTACGTGCCCTATGCCGACAGTCACCCCGAGGCCCGTGGCGGCTTTACCGATACCCATGTGCTGAAACGGCTGAGCGTGGAGATACCCCCACAAGTACGCCGGCTGTTTACCGCCCAACAAGTATCGGCCCTTATCAAAATACTGGAACTGGACCCACGGCCACATTATCACAAAGACAATCAGAAGACCTACGGCATGCCTTACGGAGGCTACGATATACATTTCCGTGTAGCCAACGGTAGGGTAGAGGTTACCGACGCTACCCGCGAAACACAGCTGTAGAAGACTGTGTCAGTTGATGACACGTTTGGTGTGGGCCACGATGATGATGCTTACCTCGTAGAGCAGCCAGATGGGGAGCGCCACGATAAACATGGTAAACGCGTCAGAAGTGGGGGTAATAACCGCAGCTATAATGAGTATCACGACAAACGCATTCTTGCGATACCGGCGCATCCACTCAGCCTTTATCAGTCCGAACATGGCCAGTAGCCAACTGATAACGGGTATCTCGAACACCACGCCAAACACAAAAGTCATAGTCATCAACGTGTCCATGTACGACTGGAGCGATAGCATGTTGCCCACGCTGTCGCTGACCTGGTAGTTGCCTAAGAAGCGTACCGTGAGCGGGAATATTACGCAGTAGTTGACCAGCACACCCACTATGAACATGACGTAGCCGCCCCCCACGATACGCAGGGCATAGCGGCGCTCGTTCTGATAGAGCGCAGGCGACACAAACTTGTATAAGAGGTACAGAATGTAAGGCGAGGCCACCAGGATGCCGAAGCAGAAGGCCGTCTTCATGTGAATCATAAACTGCTCGGTCAGGCCGATGTTTACCAGCTTGATATCGAACGGCTCTCCACCCAGCAACTTGTACAGGAAGAAGTCTGAGTTACGTGGGGCGAGCACTATGCTAAACAGCTCATCCTTGAAGAAGAAAGCCACCAGCGCCGTGATGACCGATACCAGTACTATGCGTATCAGGCTGCCTCGCAATACATCAAGATGCTCCCAGAAGGTAAGCTCGTTGTTCGACTCCATGTCCATGTCTGTTAAGTAGTTACCTATTGTATATGTGTTAAGCGCTACAAAAATACGAAGTTTTTTTCATTTACAGGCCCGTTGTACCCGAAAATATCGCCGCCATAACAGCCAGACGGGTAGGGCTGACAGTAAAAAAGCTGGCAGGAACCTGTCTCTGCCAGCTTTATGGTAATAAATAGCGTAGTAGCTTACTTGATGATACCCAGTTCCTGGAATGACTTCTTCAGGATCTGCACGCCACGCTCCACCTGCTCCTGCGAGTGGGTAGCCATGAGGGCGAACCGCACCAGGGTGTCCTGTGGGGCACAGGCAGGGGGAATTACGGGGTTAATGAACACACCGTTCTCGAAAGCCAGCTTGGTTACGAGGAAAGTCTTCTCTATATCGCGTACATAGAGCGGTATGATGGGGCTCTCGGTATCTCCTATCTCGAAGCCCTCTTCCTTGAAGCGCTTCAGCGCGTAGTGGGTGATGTCCCACAGATGCTCCAGACGCTCAGGCTCCTGCTGTATGATGTGCAGGGCCTCTAAGGCAGCTGCCGTGGCGGCAGGTGTGTCGCTCGCGCTGAAGATGTAGGTACGGCAGGTATGGCGCAGATAGTTGATGGTGTCCTTGTCGCCGGCGATAAAGCCACCGATAGATGCCAGGCTCTTAGAGAAAGTTCCCATGATAAGGTCTACCTCGTCAGTAAGCCCGAAGTGGTCGCACACGCCCCGTCCCTGTTTGCCAAATACGCCCAGTCCGTGAGCCTCGTCTACCATGATAGAGCAGTTGTACTTGTGCTTCAGCTCCACTATCTCCGGCAGCTTGGCCAAGTCGCCCTCCATCGAGAACACGCCGTCTACTACTATCAGCTTGACGGCCTCCTTGGGCAGTTTCTGGAGCACCCGCTCCAGGTCTTCCATATCGTTGTGCTTATAGTGCAGCTGCGTGGCAAACGACAGACGGCGACCGTCTACGATACTGGCATGGTCGCGGTCGTCGCAGATGATATAGTCGCCCCGGCCCACCACCATGGCGATAACGCCGGCATTGACGGAGAAACCAGTGGCAAAACATAATGCATCGTCTTTATGTTCAAATTCTGCGAGTTCTTTCTCTAACTGTACGTGAATGTCAAGGGTTCCATTGAGGAAGCGGCTTCCAGCACATCCTGAGCCATACTTGTCCAGCGCCTTGTGTGCAGCAGCGATAACTCTCTCATCGCCTGTTAGGCCAGTGTAGGCATTAGAGCCGAACATGAGCACCTTGTGACCGTCCATCTCAACCTCAGGACCCTGTTTGCTGGTTATCGCTCTGAAATAAGGGTACACTCCTGCATCCATATATTTCTGCGGCTCGCGGTATTTCTTATACCTTTCTTGTAATTGTCCCATTTTAAACTTTTGGTTTTAGTCAAAATTTTCTGCAAAGGTACAAAAAAAACTTTAAAGAGGGCGTTAATTGATAAGAAATAACGTGTTTGGCAAAAATAATTGGCCCATTTGGGGGTTAATGGATTGGTTTTTCGTATTTTTGCACAAAGATTAATTGCATGAAGAAGCGAATAATATTCATAATGAACCCCATATCAGGCACATCCAGCAAAGAGGCTGTGCCCGAGCTTGTGGATAGATATATCGACACTGGCAAGTTCAGCTATGAGATCCGCCATACGGAGTATGCTGGCCATGCAGAGAAGATGGCCCGCCAGGCTGCTGCCGACGGGGTGGATATATGCGTGGCCGTAGGAGGCGACGGCACGGTCAACGAGGTGGCCCGGGCCATCGTACACACGCCTACCGCGCTGGGCATCATACCCTGCGGGTCGGGCAACGGGCTGGCCCGCCACCTGATGATACCCCTCAACGTGCGCAAGGCAATAGAACTGATAAACACCTGCGAGATACACGACCTGGACTATGGCGTTATCAATGGTTATCCGTTCTTCTGTACCTGTGGCATGGGCTTCGATGCCTATGTGAGCCAGAAATTTGCCGAGGCGGGCAAGCGCGGCCCCATTACCTACGTGCAGAAAGTGCTGGAAGAGGGTCTGAAGTATCAGCCCGAGACCTACGAGCTGCGCGATGACAAGGGAACGGCCACCTACAAGGCGTTCCTGGTATCGTGTGCCAATGCCTCGCAGTATGGCAACAACTGCTATATAGCGCCCCAGGCATCTATGAGCGACGGTCTGATGGACGTTATCATCATGGAGCCGTTCGACCTGTTGGAGGCGCCCCAGATCAGCATCGACATGTTTAACAAGACGCTCGACAAGAGCTCCAAGATAAAGACCTTCCGCACCAAGCGGCTCTTCATACACCGCAGCAAGCCTGGGGTGATACACTATGACGGCGACCCGGTGATGACTGATGCCGACGTGGAGGTCAAGCTGATGGAAAAGGGCATACGCATCATCATAAACCCTTATGCCGACAAGCGTAACCGCATGCCCAACATACTGCAGAGTGCCGCCGCCGAACTTTTTAACGAGATTAGCATCGTGCGCGAGGACATCACCAAGCAGGGACGCAATGTTCTGGCGCTGAGCAAGGTGCTGCAGCGCAAACTGAACCTGTAACCGCCGCCGTAGCGACGGCCGCTGTGGGGCTACAGGTACAGGTTGGCCGTGAGGGCGTGGTACCACTCGCTCTTCTGCTGTCCGCAGAAGAGTGTCTGCTCGGTGTCGGTATGCACCGCACCGCCCTGCTTGGCAAAACTGAGCAGCAACCGCTTAGGCGCCTTGCGTTCGGTGGTCTTAATCCTTATCCTGTCTTTCTCGAAGAACCCCGCTATGATGCTCTCGGCCACAAACACGTCGGCCTGGTCGGTAGGTATGACGAGGGCGAACGTCCCCCCGTCGGCAAGTAGCCGATAGGCATGTACAAAGAGGTCGCGCGGCGACAGCGTGTCGGTATGGCGGGCCATGGTGCGCTTGCTGTCCGGACACCTGAGGGCATTGACAAAAAATGGCGGATTGCACACAATGGCATCGTAAGGCTGCGGGGAGTCAAAATGCTGTAAATCGCTCTGCCACACGTGTATGCGAGTAGCAAACGGGCTGTCGGCCACGTTCTGCCGGGCCTGCTTGCAAGCATCGGCATCGATGTCTATCGCGTCTACCACGCTCCCGCCGAAGCGCTGAGCCATGATAAGGGCTATCAGCCCGGTTCCCGTCCCTATATCCAGCACGCGCGCGCCGCCCGGAGCCCACGCGCCTAACAGCACACCGTCGGTGCCCACCTTCATGGCACACAGGTCCTGTCGTACGCTGAACGCGCGAAATGTAAAGCAGTCTTTTTCCATATTCATATAACGCTCCCGCACGCTGTTTTATTGTCCACGCCAAGGCCAAAGTGGCCGCTGGCTATGCAAGGGCCGGTCTTCGCAAGTTTACTTTCCGCCATCAATCCGCCGTCCCCTCATCGTAAACATTTTTCCAAGAATGTATAAATATACATTTCGGGCGTTTCGGCACCGGGCGAAGGCGTTTCGGGCCTCCATATTTTGTCTGCACACTCGCCGAGGGGGTAGCGGCGGCAAAAACGGCAGTTTTCAGACCGCCCGAAAACCATCATTTTTTTGCTCGCGATGGTCATTAGAATCGTAATGACCATCGCGAGCAAAAAAATGACCATCGCGGC
>CAKPRX010000030.1 GCA_934183135.1 uncultured Prevotella sp. | reverse complement strand
TGGTCTGCGAGCCAGGCATTGGGGCCTGTGCAGAGACAGTGCGGACGTATCAGGGTGATGAGTATGAGCGCCCAGGTAAGTACGAGGACAAGCCCCGTGACGACCTCGAAGATGGTGCCGCCCAGCGTGCGGTACACGGTGAGCTCCAGGCGGTGTGGTTGCTTGCTGTTGTTGGCCATAGTCATATTAGGTGTTGTCAGTATCGTTGTCGGGAGCCGCTGTACCATGCTTGGGTAGCCGGCGGGCCTTGCGCAGTGCCTCGGCGACTATCCATTGGAGCTGGCCGTTGGTGCTACGGAACTCGTCGGCTGCCCACTTCTCGACAGCCGACATCGTAGCCGCATCCAGGCGCAGTACAAAGGGCTTGGTCTTCTCTTTCGTCATGGCCATGGGTTACATGTTCAGCGTGCCGGTGTTGACCACGGGCTGTGCCGCGTCGTCGCCGCAGAGCACCACCATCAGGTTGCTCACCATGGCTGCCTTCTTGTCATCGTCCAGCTCTACCACGTTGTCGTCGGCCAGGCGCTGCAGGGCCATGCTCACCATACTTACGGCTCCCTCTACTATCTTCTCGCGGGCGGCGATGATGGCGTCGGCCTGCTGGCGGCGCAGCATCACGGCAGCTATCTCTGGAGCGTAGGCCAGATAGTTAATGCGGGCCTCTACTATCTCGATGCCGGCCATGTTGAGCCGCTCGTCCAACTTCTCCTTCAGCTGCTCGTTTATCTCTTCGCCCCCGCTGCGCAGGGTGAGTTCATCCTTGTTGTCTGTGTTGTCATAGGCGTACAGGCCGGCCACCTGTCGCAGTGCGGCGTCGCTCTGGGTCTTGACAAAGTTCTCAAAGGCCCGCATGATGCTGCTCACGTTGACGCCCACCGAAGCCGGGTTGCTGGCCATGGTCTGCGAGTCTATCTCGAACATGGCCTTGTAGGTGTCGCGCAGTTTCCACACCAGCACCAGACCTATCATTACGGGGTTGCCCTGCTTGTCGTTAACCTTGATGGGCTGGGCGTCTATGTTGCGGGCGCGCAGCGACAGCTTCTTGGCGCTATAGAAGGGGTTCACCCAGGTGTAGCCCACGCGGCGGAAGGTGCCGTGATACTTGCCGAAGAACATCATGACGCGTGCCTCGTTGGGCTCTACCATCATGAAGCCGCAGCAGCATACGATGGCTGCCAGCAGCAGTACTACGCCTGCGCCTATCTTCCAGCCGTTCTCGTACTCGATGCCGTAGTAGAGCAGAAAGCCCGAGGCAACCAGTATGAACAGTGTGGCAAACAGCATGGCAAAGCCATTCATTGTAAATCCCTTGAAGTTGAATTCTTTATTCTCCATAATCATTTTGTTTTAAGATGATATTATTTTGATATTGCAAAGATAGCTACTTCAAGTGAAATGACCAACAATTTTCGGCTGTTTTTTACTCATTATTTTTCCGGTTACGGTCGTGCAGTATGCCGGCCATGTTGCTTTGGGCCCATCTTATCATCTCCTCGACCAGGGGGATGAACGACAGGGCCCGTGGGGTAAGCGTGTATTCGACCCTGGGGGGCACCTCGGCGTAGATGGTCCGTTCTATCAGTCCGTCGGACTCGAGGGCACGCAGGGTAGAGGTAAGCATCTTCTGCGAGATGTCGGGGATAGACTTGGCTATGGCGTTGAAGCGCATGCGTGTGTGCTGGTTGAGCGTGTAGATTACTAACAGCGACCACTTGCTGCACACGTGGCTCAGAACCTGGCGTATGGGGCAGTCGCTGAATATGGTTTCGGTGATAGGACTGTTCATAAATATGCTGATATTCATTATTACTATACAAAAGTAACAAACAGTAGTTATAGAGACCGTTATTGGAGTGTTAAACTTGCTTAAACAGGCCGGCGCCAACCATCTGGGACTCACCAACGGTTACCTGCGGGTAAGTGGCTAACCAGTCGGTGCCTTCTTGTGGGAACGGCCGAAAGGCTGTAACTTTGCCGTGTCAAAATATATAATATAAAGGTAAAGACAATGAAAGACGTAAAGACTATTGTGAAGGCTGCGCATGTTACAGCCGTAGACTTCGGACGGATGAGTGAGTTAGGTGAGTATGTGTTGCAACTGAGCCCAGAGGTGAAGATACCTGGCAAGGTGTTCGGTGGTGCGGCTGTAGGTGCCACGGGCAGCGACTTCTCTTTTCAGAGCTTCGCACCCGGTACCGAGACGGGGTTCCTGCATACCCATACCACGCATGAGGAACTCTATTTCTTTCTGGGAGGCAGCGGCGAGTTTCAGGTAGACGGACAGGTGTTTGCCGTGACCGAGGGCAGCGTGGTACGGGTGGCTCCCGAGGGACGCCGGTCGGTGCGTAACACGGGCAGTCAGCCTCTGGTAATGCTCTGTGTACAGTACAAGGCCAACACCTTTGACGCTACCGATGCGGCTGATGCCACCATTATGGATGGGCCGGTAGTCTGGTAAGCTGACTATGGTTTTATGGGGGCTGCTGCATCTTGCGGTGGCCCCTCTGTTGTACGCAAAATGCCCTCTGTATTCTTAATCGCCCCTATCTGGGAAGAAAAGACCGATCTTTAGCTCGCTAATGACGGCTCCCAGCATCGGAAAGGTCGGTCTCTGCGATTGGCAAGGTCATTTGGGTGGATGCATATAGCCAGCGATACCTATTTTACTAAGTGCGTGGGCACGGGCGGTCACCCGCTTACCATCGTGCGTTATTGTCAGAATGGTACCAGTGAGCGTATCCGCCAGGATATCCGCCAGCTCATCGGCACGCTCAGGTAATTTCACAGGAGGCGTGTTGTGCTGTCTGGCCTGTCGCCCGTTATCGCCTCGGCCGTGGCAGCCCCGCCCGTAGGCGGGGAAATAAAAAGTGGTCTTTTGTTTTGTATTTCACGCACCTTGTGCTACCTTTGCAGATATGATAGAGGATGCTATAAAGGATAAGCGGATAGCCGTGCTGCTGTCCGGAGGCGTAGATAGCTCGGTGGTGGTTTACGAACTGGCACGGATGGGGCTCACGCCCGACTGTTTCTATATCAAGATAGGGCCAGAGGAGAAAGAGGAGTGGGACTGTAGTTCGGAGGAAGACCTGGAGATGGCCACGGCCGTGGCCGCGCGCTACGGCTGCAAGCTGCAGGTGGTAGACTGCCACAGGGAGTACTGGGACCAGGTGACCCGGTACACCATGGAGAAAGTAAAGGCCGGCTACACGCCCAACCCAGACGTGATGTGCAACAGGCTCATCAAGTTTGGCGCGTTCGATGAGAAGATGGGGCATCTATACGACCTCATCGCCACCGGGCACTATGCTCAGACGGAGATGATAGACGGCAGGAAGTGGCTGTGTACCAGTCCGGACCCGGTAAAGGACCAGACCGACTTCCTGGCGCAGATATATGACTGGCAACTGAAGAAGGCCCTCTTTCCTATAGGTCACTATGAGAAAGGCGAAGTGCGCCAGATAGCCGAGCGTGAGCATCTGGTTAACGCCCATCGCAAGGACAGCCAGGGTATCTGTTTCTTAGGGCAGATAGACTATAACGAGTACATACGCCGCTATCTGGGCGAGCAGCCTGGCGACGTGATAGAGCTGGAAACCGGCCGCCGTATAGGTAGCCACCGCGGCCTGTGGTTTCATACCATCGGCCAGCGCAAGGGCCTCGGCTTGGGCGGCGGCCCCTGGTTTGTCGTTAAGAAAGATGTAGGACAGAATATACTCTATGTAAGCCATGGATATGACCCTGAAACGGCTTACAAAAAAGATTTCAAGGTACACGATTTTCATTTTCTCACGGCAGGCTTCGATGCCGCGGAGACCGATGTGACGTTCAAGATACGTCACACGCCCGAATATCACCATGCCACCCTGCAGGCGCTGCCCGATGGCGGCTATATGATACACTCGGCCGACAGGATACATGGCGTGGCCCCCGGACAGTTCTGCGTGGTGTACGACCATGAGCACCACCGGTGTTATGGTTCGGGCGAGATAACGCTGTAAGGGTGTCGCTGTAAACAGGGAGTGCCTGTCGGGCCCTGACAGGGAGCCACGTCGGGCCATCCCTTAGCCATGGCGTCGGACAGGGCTACTTGTCAGGGGCTTCCTCCTGCTCCTTCTGCTCTTTCATCGCTTTCTCGTATGCCCGCTTGATGGGGTCTTGCTCCTGGTTTTCCATCTTGATAAGCGCCTCATTGACCTTGCGGGTGCGCTTGCGGCGGGCCCGGCCCTTGAAGTCGAACAACTTGACAAAGTCGAATTCGGCCAATGAAGCCTTGGGGTGTATCAAGGCCAACTCTTTCTTGTCCTGCTTGCGCCACTCTGACAGGTTCTTGTCAAACCGTTTGGTGAGGTCTTCGCCTAAAATCTCGACCTCGCCGAGTGTGCGGGTACGCGGGATGAGCCCAATGGAGTCGCCCACGTTTTTGGCGTCTACCGTGTAAGTAAGATATTTAGGATTGGAGACGACCAGTGTGTCAAATTTCTTCGGAAGGGTTATCACGCCAGTATAGGGGGTGGTGAATGTGCGTGCGTGGTCTACCCATACACGGGCCTGACGTATTGGCACCTTGGTCTCAAGGTCGTATATCACCACCTTCTTCTGTGCGTAGACGGTCAGCGCAAGCAGTGACAGCGATAGGGTAAATAATCTGCGTAACATAGAAACTGTTGATAGTTGGGGAGAAAACAAAAGGGGTGAATACGAACGGTGCCGCATCATGGGCGTGGGTGTTCGGCTTCGCCCCTTTCTGTTAGCTTGTGGCTGCCAGCAATGGGCAGTGTGGTGTGGTCAGTGGTTAGAGCCCCAGTCCTTTCAGAGCCTTCTTGGTAGCGTTGTTTACGGCCTCGTTGGCTTTCTGATTGGCTTTCTCTACCTTCTCGTTAATCTTCTGGTTAGCCTTGGCGGCGGCAGCGTTGGCCTTGCTCTCAGCGTCCTTCTTGGCAGCCTCGACCTTATTCTTGGCCTCTGTCTTGGCAGCCTCTACAGCAGCATTGGCAGCGGTGGCAGCCCCGACCTTGGCCGCTGTTGCCCCAGCCTTGGCGGCAGCGGCAGCCTCTTCGGCAGTAGTCTTGGCACTGGTGGGAAGACTCTTTACGGTGCTAATCAGGTCGTTGACAGTGGCATTGCCCGATGCGATGGTGGCAATCTCGCTGGCGTGCTGGTTCAGGTATTCCTGTGCCTTGGCGGCGTAAGCCTTGGCTTCTTCTACCTTGCCCTCCTTGACCAGGGCTGCATACTTGGCCTGTACGGTGCTGATGGTGGCCTCCAGACCCTTGGCATCCTTGTTGGCTACCTGGTTTTCGAGCGTCTTGGTTACGTCCTCGGCAGTGGGAACGGCAGTTTCGGTGTTTTCAGCTGCCGTAGAGTCAGCGGTGGCATTGGCCTCAGTAGACTTGTTTCCGCAACTGGCGAGCATCGTCAGGCTGAAAGCACATGCCAGGATAAATAGTTTCTTCATAATCTTGATAATAAAAGTAGTGAATGTTAAACATTTTCTGTATGCAAAGGTAGTGGATAATCGCTTTAGCCGTAACTTTGTTAAGATGATTTAACCCACATCCCCGCATATTTTATAGAAGTTTGCACACTTGCGGCGGCAACGGCTGTGTCAGGGCCGATGGAGGGCGGTGAGCGCGTCCCACCGACTACACAGTTCGCGTATGCTGGGGAGCACGATGTTGGCCCCCTCGTCGGCTAAGGCCTTGTCGGGCAGCGGGCCGCTGTTAACCCCGATGGTGAAAATGTTGGCTGCCACACCAGCCCTGACACCCATGGGCGCGTTCTCGACCACGATGCCTTCCCAGGGCTTCATACCTCCGGCAAACTCTAAGCCTTTCATGTATGGGTCGGGGGCCGGCTTGCCTCGGCTCACGTTATAGGCCGACACAATGTGGTGCTCGTCGATAAAATTGCCAAAGTCGTGTAGCAACCTGGCTATCAGCGGCCTCTGTCCGCTGCCCGTTACCACGCAGATGCTCATGCCGGCCTGCTTGATTTTGGCCATCAGGTCGTGTACGCCGTCAAATATCTCGGCCTCGGGCATCTGGTGGAAGATGCGGGCTTTCTCGTCGTATATGGCCTGGGCCTGGGCCTCGCTCAGGGCCTTTCCCAACTGGCGCTCGGCATAGATGCGTATGGTGTCGATGCCTCGCATGCCCTCGGTGGCATAAGAGTCTTCGGCCGTGAAGTGCAGGCCGTTTTCGGCCATGGCTTGTTGCCAGGCTATGGCATGGTGGGGCATCGAGTTGTAAAGCACCCCATCCATATCGAACAGCACGCAGCGGAAGCCTGCCCATTGGGTATGGCTGGGCATGACTCCGCGCTGCGTGAGTGTGTTCAAGTATTGTCTAATCTGAGTCTCGTACATAGCTATAATAATAAAGGGGGAATTACATCCCCCTTGCTATTAGTTAGTTACCACCAAGTTCCCCTTACTTTTCGTTCTGCAGACGCTCCTGGATGGCTTTGCTCTCGGCCTCGTAGCCAGGCTTGTTGAGCAGGGCAAACATATTCTTCTTGTAAGCCTCAACACCAGGCTGGTTGAATGGGTTGACACCCAGTATGTTGCCACTGATGCCACAGGCTATCTCGAAGAAGTAGATGAGCTGGCCGATGTAGTACTCGTTCAGCTTAGGAACACTGATACGGATGTTAGGAACGCCACCGTCGACGTGAGCCAGGCGGGTACCCAGCTCAGCCATCTTGTTGACCTCGTCAACACGCTTGCCGGCCAGGAAGTTGAGTCCGTCGAGGTTCTCCTCGTCAGAGGGGAAGTCGAGCTCGCGGTTCGGCGTCTCGATAGAGATGACGGTCTCGTATATCGAGCGCTCGCCCTGCTGTATCCACTGGCCCATAGAGTGCAGGTCGGTGGTGAAGTCGCAGGCTGCTGGGAAGATGCCCTTGCCGTCCTTGCCCTCGCTCTCGCCGTAGAGCTGTTTCCACCACTCTGCGATAAAGTGGAGCTTGGGCTGATAGTTGACGATAATCTCTATCTTCTTGCCACCCTCGTTATAGAGGGCATTGCGTGTGGCGGCATACTGGGCTGCCAGGTTCTGCTCGAAAGGTACGTTTACGCCAGTGGCTTTCTCCATGTCGGCAGCACCTTCGACGAGGGCCTTGATGTCAAATCCGGCACAGGCGATGGGCAGCAGGCCTACGGGAGTAAGTACGGAGAAGCGGCCTCCTACGTTGTCAGGGATAATGAAGCTCTTGTAGCCCTCCTTGTCAGCGCAGGTGCGTGCGGCTCCCCTCTTGGCATCGGTTACAGCTACTATGACCTGCTTGGCTTCCTCCTTGCCGCGCTGGGCCTCGCACTGCTTCTTGAGCAGGCGGAAGGTGAGCGCAGTCTCTGTGGTGGTGCCCGACTTAGAGATGTTGATTACGCCGAAACGCTTTCCTTTCAGGTAGTCGGTCAGTTCGGCCAGGTAGTCCTCGCCTATATTGTTGCCGGCAAACATGATGGCCGGGTTCTTCTGGTCCTGAATCAGCCAGGCAAACGAGTTGCCCAGGGCCTCTATCACGGCACGTGCGCCAAGGTAGCTGCCGCCGATACCGGCTACTACTATCACGTCACACTTCTCTCTGAGGGTGTTGGCCACGGCCTGAACTTCGTCTAAGAAGGCGGGGGTGATGCCCGAAGGCAGGTGCAGCCATCCTAAGAAGTCGTTTCCAGGGCATGTGCCATTCTCTAAAGCCTCCAGGGCTTGCTTTGCTTTGGGTGCGTAAGCCTCTACGGTTCCTTTGGGCAGAAACGCAGCGGCTTTCGTGATGTCTAATGAAATTGTTTTCATTTTCTGAGTTATCTAAAACTATCTGTTAATAATTTGATTTCTATCTGTGGGTTGATGCGCTCGTACAGTATGTTGTACACGGCATCCAGTATGGGCATGTTGACGTGCATGTGGCGGTTTATCTCCTTCATGCACTTGGTGCCGAAGTAGCCCTCGGCTATCATTTCCATCTCTATCTGCGCGCTCTTCACGCTGTAGCCTTTGCCTATCATGGTGCCAAACGTGCGGTTACGCGAGAAGTTGGAGTAGCCTGTTACCAGCAGGTCGCCCAGATACACGCTGTCGTACACGTTGCGCTCTATGGGGTAGACAGCCGTCATAAAGCGGCTCATCTCCTGTACGGCGTTCGACATGAGTACGGCCTGGAAGTTGTCGCCGTACTTCAGGCCCGAGCAGATGCCTGCTGCGATGGCGTACACGTTTTTAAGCACCGACGAGTACTCTATGCCGATAACGTCAGAGGCTACTTTGGTCTTGATAAAGTCGGATGATAAAATCTCGGTAAACGCCTGAGCCTTGGCCAGGTCCGAGCAGCCTACCGTAAGGTACGACAGGCGCTGCAGGGCCACCTCCTCGGCATGCGAGGGGCCTCCTATGACAGCTATGTTCTCATAGGGCACATCGTATACCTGGTGAAAATACTCAGAGCACACCAGGTTCTCATCCGGGACTATTCCCTTGATGGCCGTGATGATGAACTTGTCCTTGATGCGCGTCTTGAGTTTCTTCAGGTGGTTCTTCAGATACGGCGAGGGTGTTACAAAGAGTAGGGTATCGTATGCCTGTACTATCTTGTTGATGTCCGAGGAAAAATATATCTCGTCCACATCGAAGTGGACACTGGTCAGATAAGCGGGGTTGTGCCCCGTCCGCCTGAAGTCTTCGATGCGGTCATCGCGCCGCATGTACCATCCTAAGTGGTGGGTGTGGCTAATGACTATCTTGGCGATAGCGGTAGCCCACGAGCCCCCACCGATGATGGCTATTTTACCTACGCTAAACATACTATTATCTTATATTAATGTATGATAAGCTCTACTTGTTTTTCTGCAACTCCCCATGGCCGTAATGGCAACAGCCCGTTATGCCTGGGCCTTGTCTATCCAGCCCTGGATGGTCTCTACGCTTGGCTTGTCAAAGGTCAGCTTATACTTCTTGTGTATTTCGCCGAGCTTCTGCTGCAGTCCCTGGGCTTTCTCGTCGCGGATGTCCGAGATAAGGTTGAACCCGGCCTTGCGCAGCACGTAGACCTCGTCCTCGGGCACGCCTATGGCGCCCCACTCGGCTATACTGCTCTGTGGCATCTTGGCCTCGGGCTTCATCTGGGGGAAGAGCATTACCTCCTGGATATACTCCTTGCCGGTCATCAGCATTACCAGGCGGTCTATGCCGATGCCTATGCCGCTGGTGGGCGGCATGCCATACTGCAGGGCACGCAGGAAGTCCTGGTCGATAACCATGGCCTCGTCGTCGCCCTTGTCGGCCAGGCGCATCTGCTCCTTGAAGCGCGCCTCCTGGTCTATGGGGTCGTTGAGCTCAGAGTAGGCATTGGCCAGCTCCTTGCCATTGACCATCAGCTCGAAGCGCTCGGTAAGCCCGGGCTTGCTGCGGTGCATCTTGGTGAGCGGGCTCATCTCTACGGGATAGTCTATAATGAAGGTGGGCTGTATGAAGGTGCCCTCGCAGAACTCTCCGAATATCTCGTCGATAAGTTTGCCCTTGCCAAAGCTGTCGTCTATGGTTTCCATTTTGAGCTCGTCTACAGCTATGTGCCGTATTTCGTCCTCGCTCTTGCCGTACAGGTCGAAACCGGTCTTCTCCTTGATGGCGTCGAGAATGGGCAGACGGCGGAAGGGAGCCTTGAAGCTTATCACCTTGTCACCCATCTGTACCTCTGGCTTGCCGTTTACGGCTATGCAGATAGTTTCGAGCAGGCGCTCGGTGAAACTCATCATCCAGTTGTAGTCCTTATACTGCACGTAAAGTTCCATGCAGGTAAACTCGGGGTTGTGGAACCGGTCCATACCCTCATTGCGGAAGTTCTTGCCTATCTCGTATACACCCTCGAAGCCACCTACGATGAGTCGTTTCAGGTACAATTCGGTGGCTATGCGCATATACATATCTATATTAAGCGCATTGAAGTGGGTAATAAAGGGGCGGGCGCTGGCTCCACCGGCTATGCTTTGCAGGGTAGGCGTCTCTACCTCGGTATAGCCTGCCTCGTCAAAGAAGCGGCGCATGGTGCGCAGCACGGTGGCACGCTTGAGGAACGTATCTTTCACGCCGTCGTTAACTACCAGGTCTACATAGCGCTGGCGGTAGCGCATCTCGGGGTCGTCAAACTTGTCGTAGGCCACGCCGTCCTTATACTTGACTATGGGCAGCGGCTTCAGGCTCTTGCTCAGCAGGGTTATCTCCTTGGCGTGTACGCTTATCTCACCGGTTTGGGTCTTGAAGACGAAGCCCTTGATGCCAACAAAGTCACCGATGTCCATCAGTTTCTTGAACACCTTATTATATAAGTCCTTGTTGTCATCCGGACAGATGTCGTCGCGGGTAATGTAGACCTGAATACGGCCCTTCGAGTCCTGTATCTCGGCAAAACTGGCCTTACCCATTACACGGCGGCTCATCATACGGCCGGCTATTACCACCTGGCGTTCCTCGCCGTCGCGATAGTTGTCGCGGATGTCGGTCGAGAAGGCGTTGGTGGGAAATTCGGCGGCTGGATAGGGGTCTATACCCATTTGGCGCAGTTCCTCAAGACTCTGTCTACGGATAATCTCCTGTTCGCTTAGTTCTAATACGTTCATATCTATTTGTCTTTATTGTCTATTACCTGTCAGCGCGACCCTCCTGCGCCACTGCGCGCTGTCTTTATGTTTGTTTTAGACTGAGCAGGGTCTACTTTCTATGCTTTATTGGTATGCAAAAGTATGAAAAAAAAACGAAATCACATTGGTTTTTACCTTTTTTTAGGTGGTTTTAATGGGTGTAGATAGCTATGAATAGTTTATGGCGTGTGTTTTGCTATTGGTCAGATGGACATCTTTTTGTAAAAGTGCTATGGTATAATCATAAGGCAAGGCATCTGATACGTTCTAAAGGGCCGCTATAAGTGCCGATATTGTTAACATACCCTAAAAAGGCGGCTGGAGCTATTGCTATTTGCTGAAAAGAGATTAAATTAGCACTATAAAAACATACATATTGGCCTATGCGTTATCTATTGTTTGCTCGGTTGCTTGCATATATTGTTCTCTTGTCAATTTTAACAAGTTGCCATGACCAAGATACGTCTGATTTTAACTGTAGGAGACAAGCGGACATTAGGCAGATTATTTCAGATGTTATGGCGTATATCAGTAAGAGAGAGCAATCAATCCCTTATCTTCAAGAAAGGGGACTATGTAAAAATGATTTTCGTGCAGGTTTGGCTCGATATAAGCCTGCGAATGATAGTCTTTTGATACAAATACCTATCATACGGTTACAGCGTGATTCGCTGGCTACGATGGATAGCCTATATTTTGCTCCAAATCGTGTGGTTGCATGTGTGCTAATAACCAAAGATAGCAAATGTCCTCAATTGTGTTTCTATGAAGAAACTCCAACATTTAATTATCACAAAACTAACCGTACAAAAGTTTGGTACAGACAGTTCACGGGACAACTGAGAATATTTAATGAAGATGCACATCGTATCGGCACTTTTACTATGGACCATGGAGGCATCGTCGGAACACGTTTTGCTACAGCGGATAGCACGGATACTAAAGATGGTGGTACACTGGACGAAGTGGAAGTTACTGCTCCGTGGAAACGTCTATGGGGGTATGGAAACATCGATGATTCTTTTGGGTATATTTCTCCCTCGGTTGCGGGCTTTGACACTGATTACGACAGCGGGAGTGCTGGGGGGCCGGGAGCAGGAACTGCCAGTGATGGAATAGAGCGTAAGCCTACAGAACCTGTAATCGACTGTGACGACAAAAAGATGGAGCAGGCGAAACGGCAAGTACGGGGCGCGTATGGGAAATTATTGCAAGCAACATCTTTTAATGTGGGTACTAACAAGTATGTATCTCTGTCTGACTTTCAAGAAAAGGTGAGGCAGAACAGTACAGTAGAATGGAATACTTTTGTAAGAGATTATACGGCAGACGGGTATGGTGTTGGGCTGTCAGAACCTACGACCCTGAATCTTGCAAATAAGGGCTCTACGGAACATTTAATAGGAAGCGAAACAGAATGTGCTGCCATGCACAATCATAACAACGAGTCTCCTATATCAATGATAGATATAATGGAGTTAATAAGAATCCATACAGAGGATAATTGCTCTAATTTTTCTACAATGATAGCTTGGGACAATATCAATGATGAATATTATTGTGCTACTATAACTGATGTGGATATGGCAAAGATGTTTTATGATAATTTTAAGCAATATGTCGATTTTGACACAGGATTTTGGAAAAAATCAATCAAGAATACCCCTGAAACTCCGCCTGGAAGTTTCTTGAAAAACAAAGATGAAACATTTGAAGATAACCCTAAGCACAATGAACTTTTCTATCAAATTGTGTCATCGTTAGAAAAATTTAATTCAGGGGTGCATTTGGTAAAAATAAAACCCGACAAAGATGCAGGAGGTGATATAGAGTACAATTATACATCGTATGGTGCAGTAAAAGCACAAAATCGGAAGTATATAACCATCAAACAATGTCCATGAATTATGAAACAAACATTATTAACAATCGCTGTTTTCTGCCTGGCCCTACCGCTGCAGGGACAGAGTTTTCATTATTATCCCCTGAAAGAGGTGAAAGACACCATTCAATACCTCAGACTCAACTTTGATAATCAGAGTAGCTATTTTAAGGGTAAGACTTTTGATGAGTTCTGGCAGATACTCCGGCGTGATATAAAGCCGAAAAAATGCAATAAACTCAGAACTTCTCCTTTTATCGACCCTCATGGGAATAGCTATGTAAGTGGTGCTTATATCGCGTGTATGGATTTGAGCGCAGTTCCCATTGATACATGCGAGGTGCTGGCTGCCCATATCAACATAGATTTTAAGCCTCCTTATGTTGTAGATGCCCATGACTTATTTTACATGCTACCCTATAATATAACGGTAGATGGGCGGGCAAAGTTATTAGCCAACTTTATTATAGAAGATATCTGGGTCTTTACTGTCGATCGACGGCGGGGATATTAATATCTATTATTATCTACAGTTTATGAAGCAAGCATTATTAGCAATCGCTGTTTTCAGCCTGGCCCTGCCTATGCTGGGACAATTTCATTACCATCCCTTGAAAGAGGTGAAAGATACCATCGCTTATCTGAAACTCAATTTTGATGACCAGAGTGACTATTTCAAGGGTAAAACTTTTGATGAGTTCTGGCAGATTATCCGACGGGACCTCTCACCAAAGAAATGCAATCCCAAGGAAACCTCTCCTTTTATAGAACCGCATGGTCGTTGTTATGTACGTGGAGCGTTTGTCGCATGCATGGATCCCAGCGGAGTTTCCGCAGACACTTGCGAGGTTCTTGGCGCCCATATCAACATAATATTTAAGCCTCCTTATGTCGTAAATTCTCACAGCCTATTCTACATGCTACCCGACAATTTAACTGTTGATGGACGAGCAAAACTGTTAGCTAATTTTATTATTGAAGATATCTGGGTCTTTACCGTTGATCGGCGACGAATATATATATAGCCTATGAAACGAGTATTATTATTAATCACTATTTTCTGCCTGTCCCTACCGCTGCTGGGGCAGAACTTTCATTACTATCCCTTGAAAGAGGTGAAAGATACCATCACTTACCTCAAGCTAAACTTTGATAATCAGAGTAACTATTTTAAAGGCAAGACTTTTGATGAGTTTTGGCAGATTATCCGGCGTGATATATTGCCCAAAAAATGCAATCTCAAGGACACTTCTCCTTTTATAGATCCGCATGGCATCAGATATGTAAAAGGCGTCTTTGTAGTCTGTATGGATGTTAGGGGCGTTCCTGCTGACACATGCCAGGTATTGGCCGCACATATCAGAATATTTTTCAAGCCTCCCTATACGGTAGATGCTGACAAGCTATTCTATATGATGCCAGGCAACTCAACGGTAGACAGCCGGGCCAAATTGCTGAGCAATTTTATCATTGATGAGCTCTGGGTTTGCATGGTTGACCGACGACAAATAATTGATTTCTAACAACACAGTCTATGAGAAAATTATTATCCATTAGAAAATGCGTATGGGGAGTGCTTATGGCTGCGTGGCTACTCATGGGTTGCCACGACGCCAACCCTTACGGGCTGAGCAATGATACGCCTGCCGATATGCGGAAAGCGCTGACAGGAGTCGTGTCGTATCTGCGCCAGCATCAGATACCCTACCTCAAGGCGCGCAACTTCACGGCCAACGACTTGCTGGTACGTATGGCCATCTGTAACAAAACCGATGATACCATATATGTCAAGATACCCTTCATACGTTCGCTGTGCGACTCGCTGGCCACGGCCGACAGCCTGTATTTTGCCCCTCGCCGCATAGTAGTCTGGGGCCGGGTTATCAAGGGAATGAGCCACCCCGAGGTGCGTTTTATCGAGGCAGACCCTACCCGCGACTACCATAAGGCTAACCGCACCCGCGTCTGGTACCGGGCTTTCTCTGGCGAGATGAATTTCTTCACCGAGACTGGCTTCAACGACTACACCATGGAGTGGGTCAATGGGCGTGTGGTCTCTGCAACCGACCGGGAAAAGGCTGGAAATAACGCAGGGCCTGCAGAGCCCGTTCGTGAAAAAACAGGACGAAAATAAAAAAATAACAGCCATGATGGTCGTTTTACGTAATTTATAGCTACTTTTGCAGACAGACAAACGAATTTTTATATTTATATAGTTATTATGAAACCAACTTTATTACTCCTCGCAGCAGGCATGGGAAGCCGCTACGGTGGGCTGAAACAGCTTGACGGACTGGGCCCCAATGGTGAAACCATCATGGATTATTCTATTTATGATGCCATTCAGGCCGGATTTGGTAAGATTGTATTTGTAATACGTAAGGACTTTGAGCAGGACTTCCGTGATAAAGTCCTGTCTAAATACGAGGGACATATCCCGGCTGAAGTATGCTTCCAGTCGATAGACAATCTGCCCGAGGGATTTACCGTTCCCGCTGGCCGACAGAAGCCCTGGGGCACCAACCATGCCGTGCTGATGGCCAAGGACATCATCAAGGAGCCTTTCTGCGTCATCAACTGCGACGACTTCTACAATCGCGACGCCTTTATGGTCATAGGCAAGTTCCTGGCTAACCTGCCCGAGGGCGCCAAGAACGACTACGCCATGGTGGGTTTCCGTGTAGGCAACACGCTGAGCGAGAATGGTACCGTGGCACGCGGCATCTGCTCTAAGGACGATGCTGACAACCTGACGACCGTGGTAGAGCGCACCGAGATAATGCGCGTTAACGGATCCGTATGCTATAAGGACGAGCAGGGCCAGTGGGTGGCCGTAGACGACAATACCCCGGTAAGTATGAATATGTGGGGCTTTACCCCCGACTATTTCGACTATAGCGAGGCTTACTTCAAGGAGTTCCTGAGCGACCCGAAAAATATGGAGAACCTCAAGGCTGAGTTCTTTATCCCATTGATGGTCAACAAGCTCATCAACGAGAAGACCGCTACTGTCAAGGTGCTTGACACCACCAGCAAGTGGTTTGGCGTAACCTATGCCGCAGACCGCGACAGCGTGGTTGCCCGTATCAAGACATTGGTCGACGAGGGCGTTTACCCTGCTCACCTGTTCTAATACGTTTTCAGCTGCTGCCATGGGCAGTATGCTGACAAAAAATGGCGCTGCCAGTTCATCCTGCTATGGTCGTGGCATTTTCCACGGCTCCTGCTGGCAGATGAGCCGGCAGCGCTGTCGTTTTTTTACCGTGCAAAGATAAAGTCGGGCACCCGCCCCCGCTTCTTCATCCGCTGCTCCAGTATCTGCTGCAGATTGTCCGACGGTTTCATTTTCAGTTTCCGTCTGATGTTGGCACGCTGTGTACTGATGTTGCTCTCCGTCTTGCCCAGTATGGCGCATACCTCGCTCAGCTTCTTGTTACGCAGTATCAGCTGGCATATTTCCATTTCCGAAGGCGTAAGCTCAGGTAGCGCCTGGGCTATCTTGTTTTTCTCCGTCTCGCGTAGCTGCAGAAACTCTATCACGTTGGCCAGCAGATTGCGCTGCGACCGCTCGCCCAGCAAGTCCAGCAGCCGACGGGTGTGCTCCGTATTGTGCCGGCCCGAGGCCAACTTGATATACGCCTTGACCTGTGCCTTGTTCAGCCTGAGTATGTGCAGCAGCTCAGCCTCGTCCTGGCGTAGTGTCAGGTTCTCGTTCTCCAGTCGTTCTGCGTTCTTGGCGATGCGGAACCCTAAAAAACCAAAGAACGCCAGCACCACGAGTAGCATAAAGGCATAGTCCTTTAGCACGGCATCGTTGGTAATGCCTATGCAGAGCATATAGGTGGCGATGGCCATGGCCACCGATACCTGAGTGATACGGGTGAGGTAGGTAGAGAGCGACACGATAATGTTGCCCGATAGCAGCATCATGTTAACGATAATCACCATATAGTTATTGGGTACTTGGGGCATGACGGCGCTGTACACGGTGTCTGCCGACAGGGCCAGCTGGGTGGCCAGCGTCATTACCGACAGGGTGGTCACTATGCCTGTCCACTTGCAGATATACCCCAGCCCCATCAGGAGTATCACAGAGAGTAGCAGTGAGTTAGTGAGGGTAAAGAAAGGGTGGAACGCCCCCGACAGTCCCAGTATGTTGGACGACAGGGTGGCCACCATGGCCACAAAGTAGCAGGCCAGTATAATCTGGCGTTGGTGTCCTATAAACGTGTTGTCTCTCTCTGAGAGCTGTCTGAACCAGTAGTGTGTCATTGATGATGGAGTTAAAGTTGGTTTACGGTTATCTCTTTTCTGCCTGTTAGTGTCTCTAACATAGTGCCAAATTTACGGAAAACTTTTCATATTGACGGTTCTTGCGGTGCTTTTTTCTTCTATATTCCTGCTTTTTATCTGCTTTTTTCGTACCGTCTATGTGCGCAGAAACGGCGTTCCAGGATTAAAATAATTGAAATTCTGAATATTTTGTTATCAATTAAATCGTGTATTTCCCCAACTTGCACTATCTTTGCATAAGATAGGCTGCACCTCGGCCATCAGAGCAAGCTCATGGCGCTCGGTTTGCACTATCTTTGCAACTAAAAGGGGGGCTCCGCCATAGAGCCTGGTAACGATAAAGGAGATAAGTGACTTGAAAAAAGCAAGTAGTGATATATTCAAGGTAATACTCTCGCTCGGTCTGGGAGGTGCCATCCTTTACTGGATGTACCGCGATTTCGACTTCTCCCATATCGGCGATGTGATGTTACACGATATGGACTGGACGTGGATGCTGCTCTCGCTGCCCTTCGGCATATTGGCCCAGGCTTTTCGTGGGTGGCGGTGGAAACTGACATTGGCTCCCGTGGGCGAGCATCCCCGTCGCAGTACGGCCGTCAACTCTATTTTTCTTTCGTATGCCGTGAGCCTGATAGTGCCGCGTGTGGGCGAGCTGGCGCGATGCGGTGTGCTTACGCGCTATGACAGTGTGTCGTTCGCCAGGGCCATCGGCACCGTAGTCGCCGAGCGCATTATCGATACCCTGTTTATCGGCCTGCTGGTCTTGGGTACCTTTCTGTTGCAGTTCCGCGTGTTCGACACCTTCTTTGCCCGGACAGGAACCCGGCTCGACACCCTGCTGTGCCAGTTCTCGGCTGCCGGTTATCTGGTTACCGCCGTGTGTGGCGTAGTGGTCATAGGCTTTGTCATATATCTGCTTCGCCAGTTTGCTATATATAATAAGGTGAAGAATATGTTCTGCGAGGTGTGGCAGGGCATCACCTCCCTGCGCCACGTCAGCAGCCCGCTGCTCTTTGTAGTCTACACCCTGGCCATCTGGGCCTGCTATTTCCTGCATTACTACCTCACCTTCTTCTGTTTTGACGCTACCGCCCATTTAGGCATGGCGTGTGCCCTGGTCACCTTTGTGGTGGGCTCGGTGGCCGTCGTTGTCCCCACACCCAACGGAGCCGGCCCCTGGCACTTTGCCGTAAAGACCATGCTGATACTCTATGGTGTGGCCGATACCGATGCGCTGTACTTTGTGCTGATAGTCCACTCGGTACAGACCCTGTTAGTCATTCTCTTAGGCGTGTACGCCTGGATAGCCCTGCTGTTTACCAAGCGCCATGCCCCAGCCGATACTATTCAACTAAATACCAATATATCATGAGCGAAATCAAGAATTTGAAGCCCCAGTGCATCTGGCAGAACTTCCATGCACTGACACAGGTTCCCCGTCCGTCAGGACATCTGGAGCAGGTACAGCAATTCCTATTAGACTTTGCCGCCAAGGCGGGGGTAGAGGCTTTTAAGGACAGTGGTAACAATATCGTGATGCGCAAGCCTGCCACTCCGGGCTACGAGAACCGTAAGACGGTGCTGCTCCAGGCCCACATGGACATGGTGCCGCAGAAGACGCCAGAGAGCAAGCACTGCTTTGAGACCGACCCGATAGAAACCTATATAGACGGCGACTGGGTCAAGGCCCGTGGCACCACGCTGGGTGCCGACGACGGCCTGGGCGTGGCAGCCATTATGGCCGTCATGGAGTCGCGCGACCTGAAACACGGCCCTGTTGAGGCCCTTATTACCGCCGATGAGGAGACGGGTATGTACGGAGCCAACGACCTGCCCGAGGGTGAGCTCACTGCCGACATACTGATGAACCTGGACTCTGAGACATGGGGCAAGTTTGTCATCGGTTCGGCTGGCGGCATCGACATCACCGCTACGCTGGACTATAAGGAGGCAGAGACCGACCCCGATGACGCTGCTGTCAAGGTTACGCTCAAGGGTCTGCGTGGTGGCCATTCCGGACTGGAGATACACGAGGGCCGCGCCAATGCCAATAAGCTCATGGTACGGTTTGTACGCGAGGCTGTCGAGGAGTGCGAGGCCCGCCTGGCCTCCTGGCATGGCGGCAATATGCGCAACGCCATACCCTTCAAGGCCGAGGTGGTGCTCACCCTGCCTAAGGAGAATGTGGCCGCGCTGAAGGAACTGGTAGCCGACTGGAAAGCCGACTTCGAGGACGAGTTCAAGACCATCGAGTCGGGCATCGAGTTCTTTGCCGAGGAAGTGGCCACTCCCAAGGCCGAGGTACCCGTCGAGATACAGGACAACCTGATAGACGCCATCTACGCCTGTCACGACGGCGTGGTACGCATGATACCCGTTTACCCATCGGTGGTAGAGACGTCGAGCAACCTGGCCATCATAGACATCGAGGGAGGCAAGGCCGCCATCAAGATACTGGCCCGCAGCTCGCGCGAGGATATGAAGGACTATATCGTCAAGACCCTGGACAGCTGTTTCAGCATGGCCGGCATGAAGGTAGAGACCAGCGGCGACTACGGCGGCTGGGACCCCAACCCCGAGAGCGAGATACTGAACCTGCTGCGTAAGATTTACAAGGAGCAGAACGGCAAGGAGAGCATCGTACAGGTAGACCACGCCGGACTGGAGTGCTCTGTCATCCTGGGCAAGTACCCCAATATGGATGTAGTGAGCATGGGACCCACCCTGTGCTCGCCCCACACCACCACAGAGCGTTGCCTGATACCCACCATCGCTCCCTTCTGGAACCTGCTGGCCCAGGCTCTTGAAGAGATACCCGTTAAGTAGCCCCGAGCCGTTACCGGCTTACAGGCGATGGCCCATGCCCCGGTGGCAGTCACCGAGACATGGGCCTTTGCCGTCATTGGGCCAGTCGGCGAGCCCCGGTATATTCCCCCACGTGCATGGGCCGCAGCTAAAAAGTGGCCCTGTGGCGAAAAAAAAAGGACGCTATCGGTGGCGTTACAATTAATTTTATTACTTTTGCAATAGAAAAAAATAACTCTTTAACACTATTATGGACGATTATCACGCGGAAAATTTTTATCTGTAAGCCGGAGCATGCCTGAAGGTGGTTCGCTCCGACCCCACGTTATCATCAATTACGGAGACGAACGACATGAAGACATTTTGGAATATAGACAAAAACCTGACTGCTATCAACGAATGGCAGCCCAACTGCTGGATACAAGTTACCTGTCCTACCGATGAAGACCAGCGCGAACTGGAAGAGCGCTTTAACATACCCGACTATTTTCTCTCGGACATCAGCGATACCGACGAGCGTGCCCGATACGAGTACGACGACGGATGGATGCTTATCATCTTGCGTATACCATACGTCAAGGAGGTGCGCTCGCGTACGCCCTATACCACGGTGCCCCTGGGCATCATCCACAAGCGCGACGTAACCATCACGGTGTGTTACTATGAGACCAATATGATGATAGACTTCGTGTCGTATCAGCAGAAGCGTGGCTCGGGCTTTACCGACTACGTAGACCTGATATTCCGCCTGTTTCTGTCGAGCGCCGTGTGGTACCTGAAGCGGCTCAAGCAGATCAACTCTCTTATCGAGAAGGCCAAGCACAACCTGGACCACGGCGTTAACAACGAAAGCCTTATCGGCCTGTCGCGGCTGCAGGACTCTCTGACCTACTTTATCACCTCTATCCGCGGCAACGAGAACCTGCTGTCCAAGCTGAAGTTCAAGCTGCAGGTCGATGAGCTCGACGCCGACCTTATCGAGGACGTGAACATCGAGATGACCCAGGCGCGCGAAACCACCAGTATCTACTCCGACATCCTGGAGTCTACCATGGACACCTACTCAAGCATCATCAACAACAACATGAACACCACCATGCGTACCCTTACTTCTATCAGTATCGTGATGATGTTGCCCACGCTGATATCGTCCTTGTTTGGCATGAACCTTGTCAACGGCATGGAGACCAGCCATTACGGCTTCCTGATAGCCATCCTCATATCGGTCATCGTGTCGGCCGTTACCTGGTTTATACTCCGCTACAAGCGCCTGCTCTAAGGCGGGCGGCGCCCGGTACACCTGTCTACAGGCCATGGTGGCACCCCTGTGACTATCAGAAATAAAGGAGAAAATAAAGAAAAACTACAAATCGTTAGGAGAATAGAAAGAATTTTCTTAAGTTTGCAGACTGTTAAAATTATAGTGGTAACCGTAATCATAAACTAAATCAGTGAAATGATGGACTCTCAAGAAAAAATCCTGAAACAGGACGTATCAGATGACAACATGGCAGCAGCTGCTGCCAACGTAGCAAACCTTTCTGCCGAGGCTGCCCCCGAGGAGCAACCCCAGCCCGTGGCCCCCGAGACTGCCGCCGAGGCTCCGGCCCCCGGGACCGAGCAGCCCCAGGAGCAGCGCACCTATGCCACCAAGCAGGCCGTGCTGGACAGGGTGAGGGAGATAGCACATAGCGACGAGACCCCTGCTAAGGACGAGATAGACCATCTGAAGACCGTGTTCTACAAGCTGCACTTCGCTGAGCGCGATGCCGAGCAGAAGGCTTACCTGGCTGCCGGGGGCGACCCGGACAAGTACACCGTGATGCCCGACGAGCTGGAAGAGGCCTTCAAGGCCGAGATGGGCGTTGTCCGCGAGAAGCGCGCCGAGGCTTTCCGTAAGCTGGAGGCCGAGAAACAGGACAACCTGCAGAAGAAGCAGGCCATCATAGACAAGATAAAAATGATGTCGACCTCGCCCGAGGAGGCCAACAAGTCGTACAACGAGTTCAAGGAGCTGCAGCAGCAGTGGCGCGACATCAAGGCCGTGCCCGCCGACAAGGCCAACGAGCTGTGGCGCAACTACCAGCTCTACGTGGAGCAGTTCTACGACCTGCTCAACCTGAACCGCGAGCTGCGTGAGTACGATTTCAAGAAAAACCTGGAGCAGAAGACCCAGCTGTGCGAGGCTGCCGAGAAGCTGGCAGACGAGCCCGACGCCGTAAGTGCGTTCCACCAGTTGCAGGAGCTGCACCAGCAGTATCGCGAGATAGGCCCCGTGGCCAAGGAGCTGCGCGAGCAGATATGGGCCCGCTTCAAGGCCGCGTCGACGGTTATCAACAAGCGGCACCAGCAGCACTTTGAGGACCTGCGGGCCAAGGAGGAGGAGAACCTGAGCCGTAAGACCGCCCTCTGCGAGCAGGTCGAGGCCATTGTCAAGGAAGACAACAAGGGCGCCAGCGACTGGGAGAAACACACCAAGCAGATAATAGAGATACAGGGACAGTGGAAGACCATAGGGTTTGCCCCTCAGAAGATGAACGTGAAGATATTTGACCGCTTCCGGGCCGCCTGCGACGATTTCTTTGGCCGTAAGGCCGAGTACTTCAAGACCCTCAAGACCACCTTTGCCGAGAATATCAAGAAGAAGCGCGACCTGGTAGACCAGGCCAAGGCCCTGGCCGACTCTACGGAGTGGAAGTCGACAGCCGACAAGCTCATCAACCTGCAGAAGGAGTGGAAGACCATCGGCATGGTGCCCAAGAAGGTGGGCGACCAGCTGTGGGCCGAGTTCATAGGGGCCTGCAATGCCTTCTTCGATGCCCGCAACGCGGCCACGGCCGACTCGCGCAACGAGGAGCAGCAGAACCTCAGTCAGAAGCGCGGCATCGTAGACCAGCTCCGCCAGTTGCTCGAGGCTAAGGAGCCCACCGGCGATGCCCAGGCCCGGATACAGCAGCTTACAGACCAGTATGCCCAGATAGGCCATGTGCCCTTCAGGGACAAGGACAAGCTCTTCCGCGACTACCATAAGGTGCTCGACGCGCTCTACAAGCAGCTCAACATCTCTGTGAGCAAGCAGCGCCTGGACAACTTCAAGAGCAGTCTTAAAGATATGGCCAAGCACGGCGACGACAGTCTGGACAACGAGCGTGGCCGGCTGATGCGCCGCTATGACCAGCTCAAGTCTGAGATAGTGACCTATGAGAACAACATAGGGTTCCTCAGCGTGAGCAGCAAGAAGGGCAGCAGTCTGATAGACGAGATGAACCGCAAGGTGGGCAAGCTCAAGGACGACCTGGAGCTTATCCGCCAGAAGATAAAGGCCATTGATGCCGAGAACCGTTAACCCTCGGCGCGACTTATACGACAGCTCCCCCTGGTGTGCAGACATCAGGGGGAGCTGTCTTTTTAGGGTGCCACGTCCTTACTCTTTTACATTTAAACCGCCATTGTACATCGTAAAGATTTTTCCCAAAATGTATAAATATACATTTTCGGGCTTTCGGCATCGGGCGAGGCCGTTTGGGGCTTCTGTCGTTTGTCTGTACGCACGCCATGAGGACAGCAGCGGCAAAAATGCCCATTTCCTGACCACCCGGAAACGGCTCTTTTTTCGCTCGCGATGGTCATTAGAATCGTAATGACCATCGCGAGCACTAAAATGACCATCGCGGCGACTCAAAAAACAGTCCTCGGAAGAGGCGAAAATAGCGGCGAAAAAGGCGTCTGACACCCCTGTTTTGTCAAATGTTGTTACTTTTTCGGCCCTCGTAGTGCCCCAAAACACCCCCAGCGACCCTAAAAAGCGTCCTGGTTTGTTGGTTTTCCCCCGAAAATTATGCCCCACGGAGCGGCCGTTACGACTGTATATTTATACATTAACGTCTCGCGTCTTGCATAAATATACAGTGGCGTGTAAAGGTTTTTCGCTATTTCCGGACATGGCAGTAACAGCGACAGGAGCTATGCCATTACACCATGATGGCCGCGGCCCCGACCGCCACGGCCTATGCGTAACGTGCCTCCGGGCTACCCTGGGGCACCCTGCGCACATTGATAAAAACATAGAGGTGGCTGTGGCTGACAGGCTTATGGCCCCCATAGTGGCCGCAGACTGCATAAAAATCGAGAAATGTTAC
>CAKPRX010000029.1 GCA_934183135.1 uncultured Prevotella sp. | reverse complement strand
TTGGCGGACTGATGAACCGCACGCGCTCCTTCCTCACCAATCGTGATGCCAGTCCTAAGGTGGCTTACAACGACAGTCTTACGGCGGTGCTCTACGGTCACCATCCGCGCCTGGCGCCGGTTACCCGTAGCGTGGTGGACCGTGCCGACTATGACCGCATCCTGCAGATGTACCGCGAGCGTTTCTCTGATGCCTCTGGTTTCAAGGCGGTCATCATCGGGCGGGTCGATATGGACAGTCTGCGCCCGCTGCTGTGCCAGTACCTGGGCTCGCTGCCTGCTGCCCATCGCGGTGAGAAGACTTGCCGCGAGCGCTTGCCTCAGATGGTAAAGGCCAATGAGGTGGTGCGCTTTACTAAGAAGATGGCTACGCCGCTGGCCAATGTGAGCATATTCTATACGGCCGACGTAGACTTCTCGCCGCGTACCGACCTGACGCTCGACATGCTGCAGCGCTGTCTGCAGATAGCCTATACCGACTCGGTGCGCGAGGAGAAGGGTGGCACCTACGGCGTGGGTGTGAGCTTCGACCTCGAGAAGGACGACCGCCCCAACGCCCTGCTGCGTATATCGTACAAGGCCGACCCCAATCGTTATGCCGAGCTCAACCCGATAGTGTACCGCCAGGTAGAACACATGGCCCAGCAGGGCCCGCAGGCCTCCAGTCTGGACAAGGTGAAGCGCTATCTGAAGAAGCAGTATGCCCAGATGGCCATTACCAACGACTACTGGAGCTATGTCATCTGGCACCAGCTGGATGACGATGCCGACTTTGACCAGGGCTACTGCCAGATGGTAGACAGCATCTCGGCCGAGGACATACGACAGATGGCGCAGGCGCTGCTGCGCCAGAACCACCGTGTGGAGGTAACGATGCTCTCTGAGTAGGCATCGCCCCATCCATACGAACTATACGAGAGCAGGCCCTGCGGTCATCATAGACTGCAGGGCCTGCTTCTTTATTTATATTTCTGGGGCTGGGGCGTTAGTCGGGGTTATAAATTTCACCAGGTTTAGTGTCTCCACCCCAACCAAGACCGGAATCGCCATCTCCCGTGTCCCCTTTGATGATTATAGTTGAACCACTACCTCCGCTACCAGCTAACAGGGATTCTACCCCCCCATCTTTACGACCAGCATTGCTGGCTTCAAATAATCTTGTCTTTTCATTTGTAAAAAAAATAATTGTAATACGTAATAATATAGTATTCTTTATCGTGCCATTACTCGAGTCTGCCGTCGCTCTTAACGGTGTATGTGGTGGTCAGGATGCTGTTTAGCTGGGTTATATAGGTTTCCAGCTTGTCAGACTCGATACCTTTGGGAGCGACGATAGAGTGGTCAGAACCGCTGAGGAGGGCGATGCCGCTCTTGTTGAGTGCATTATACGAATAACCCTCGCGTATTCTGAGGTCGTACTTGCTGCCAGCGACGGGGGCGCTCTTCAGCGTCAGGTTTACGGTGCGCTTGAGGGTGGCGGGCACGGCATTGGCCCGCACGGTCTTGCTCCACTCGTTGGCCGTAACCTGCTCGGTCTGGCTGTTGCCGTTGCCGTCTGTATAGGTGACCGATACATTGCAGAGGCTGAGCAGCTGATTGTCGAACTCCATCTCGTAAGTAAACTCTACGCTGTTAACCTTGCTGTCTGTGGGGTCGCTGCTGGGGTCGTCACTGCCACCGCATGCGGTAACTACAACACTCATTGCTATCATACAGAGCAACGAGAAAGCGCTAATAATAAGATTTCTTTTCTTCATGATAATTATTTGATAAGTTATAGCCGGTCGGAGAAAGTGTCCTTATGGCTACTAATTTGAAAGGCAAAGGTAGGAAAAAAATAACGAAACGGTAGTAAAATATGCGGAAAAACTGCACGATGGTGCCAAATATTGCAGATAAGACACTCCTGATGGTCAATAAACAGGGGCTGATGGCTCGCCGCCGGGCGGCGATAGTGGCGGCAGGGTGGAGTGTGGCGTTGGCGGATGGGTCAGAGCTTGTAGTAGGCGCCGGGGGTCATGCGGGCCACACGGCGGAAACAGCGGTTGAACGCGGCCTGTGAACTGAAACCGCAGGCAGTAGCTACGCTGGCCATGGAGGGTTTCTGACCCTGCTGCTTCATCTCGTCGATGATGCGGCAGGCCTCCTTGATGCGCAGCTCGTTGATGTAGTCGTAGAAGGTGGCACCCACATAGTTGTTAAGATAGCACGACAGGTAGCTCTTGTTGGTGCCTATGGCCCGGCAGATGTCGTCGAGGGTGAGGGCGGGTTTCAGGTACAGCTTGTCGGTGGCCATGCAGCGGTTAAAGCGCTCTCCGATAGACAGGGCCGTGTCCTTGTCTATCACCACGCGGCCGGTGGCAGGAGGGTCGTCCTTGATGTATATCTCCTCGGCCTTGTGCAGCTGGCTGCCCAGGGTGGCTGCCCTGTCCGGGCTTACGATGTACAGCACATGGTGGCGCTCGGCATATATGATCATAACGCCCCACAGGATAATGGTGCCTATGTTGTTGACGGCGTCGCTCAGCCAGGTGTCTATGGTCGATGTGATGATGTACAGGAGCGTGAGGGCAAAGCAGGTAATGGCCGCTACGCCCACCCAGTGTACGTTGAGGTGCTCGGTGTTAGAGTAGTGGCTGGCCAGGAAGTGCTGCCGGTAGGCCGTGTTGACCAGTACCGTTACGATGGTGATGACCGATAGGGCCAGTGCCAGCGCCAGCGCGGTGTAGAGTATGGCATCGCAGGGGAAGTAGATGTATAGGGGTACGAGGGCCGCCTGGGGAATGCCCCCCAGGTACATGTACTTCCACGTGTTGGTACAGGGCCGGGTGGCGCTGATGAAGAACGGGCTGGCCACGGACACGTAGGTCAGGTCTATTATGGTCAGGAGGGCACCTATGTGCGGCAGGTTCTTCAGAGGGGCTACCAGCAGTATGGCGTCCTTGAGACTGAGGAGCGTGAACCATAGCAGGGCTACGAGCAATGGGCGCATGATACGGCTGTAGTGGCGCATCATGAAAATGCGGATGGTGAGCAGGATGAAAAACAGGGTCGCTGCTCCCCGGGCATAATGGGATAATGCTTCAAATGTGTCCATTACTTATGTTCAAGTCTATTAGAAATATGGCGTAGGTTCTTCCCGGTGTGTCGCTTGGCACAGGGGGCACCGCTCAGAGCGCTTGTATAGTGTCGTGTCGTTATCCACCTATTATGGTATGTAGGCAAAGATAGTGCAAACCGAGTGCCATGAGCTTGCTCGGATGGCCGAGGTGCCGCCTATCTTATGCAAAGATAGTGCAAACCGAGTGCCATGAGCTTGCTCAGATGGCCGAGGTGCCGCCTATCTGTTGCAAAGGTACACAAAATAGTCAACAGAAAAAAACGCAACGGGGGGGGTAAATTGACAGAAAGACAACTTTTACAGACAAAATTGTCGTATTGTGAAAAAAAGATGTCAAAAAACAGAGTGCTG
This sequence comes from uncultured Prevotella sp., assembly GCA_934183135.1. Classification (GTDB taxonomy): domain Bacteria; phylum Bacteroidota; class Bacteroidia; order Bacteroidales; family Bacteroidaceae; genus Prevotella. The sequence continues at coordinate 20,438 of CAKPRX010000029.1, read as the reverse complement.
TGTCATATCTTCGTGGTACTGAAAAGGGAGTGCCCCGCTGTGGGGACACTCCCTTGATATGTTGCTGACAGCACGCCAGACCCTGGGGCTGCAGGGCAGCGTGCGGCGGCCGTACTACTCCTTGCCGGCGAGTGGGGCAGCCTGGGTGTAGACGCGGGCACCCAGCTCCTTGTCTATCATGTACAGGCCGTAGCCGTTGTCCTTGACCATACGTATGTTGTCTATGATGGTCTTGGCGTTGTCTTCCTCCTCGACCTGCTCGTCTATAAACCACTTGAGCATGCTCTGGGTGGCGAAGTCGTTCTCCTGGGTGGCCAGGGCGTAGAGGTTGTTGATGAGGGCTGTAACCTTCTGCTCGTGAGCCAGCGTGCTCTCGTAGACATCGAGCATGGAGTTCCAGGTGGTGGGCACGGCGTCGATGGCCTTCAGCGTTACCACGCCGTCGCGCGACACTACGTAGTTATAGAATATCTTGGCGTGGTCCTGTTCCTCCCGGAACTGTACCTCGAACCACTTGGCCATGCCCTGCTGGCCCTGTGCGTGGCAGTAGGCGGCCATCGAAAGATACAGGTAAGCCGACCAGAGTTCGGCATTGATTTGGGCGTTGATAGCCTCTTCGATTTTCTTGTTCAGCATAGTTGTTTATTTGTTAATGGTTACTATTCGTGCATGGGTAGGAGCTCCGGAGTATGGGGGAGCCGCCACCTGTACTATGCAAAGGTACAAAATAAAGGAATAGGTAACCGATTTTTTCCCGGGAAATTTACACCTATTATTATATATAGGGCCGGTAGGGCCGGGTAGGGGCACGGGGTGGGGTGTGCTGACAAGATGAGTGGGGGCTGTAACAGGGGGCAGAAACCCTGTTACAGCTTATAGTATGCTTGGGGCGACATGTGTACAAACTGGTGGAAGCAGTGGTTGAACGCTGCCTGTGAGTAGAAACCGCTGGCGGTGGCTACGGTGCCCATGGTGGGCTTGTGGCCCTGCTGCTTGATGTTGTCTATGATACGGCAAGCCTCGTTGACGCGCTCGCCATTGACATAGTCGTAGAAGGTGTCGCCGGTGCTGTAGTGCAGATACTCGGCCACGGTGCGCTTGCTGGTGCCCAGGGCTCTGCTGAAGTCTTCGAGCGTGAGGCGGGGGCTGAGGTACGGCTTGTCGGTGTGGAAGTAGTGGGCCAGGCGCTCGCCCAGGGTGCTCCCGGCGTGGCTGGCAGTATGGACATTGGCGGTATCCTGGCGTGCGCCCCTTACGTACAGTTCCTCGCCCTTGGCCATGCTGTTCTCGGCATAGCCGTGTGCGTCCTCGTCTACCACACGCAGCACACGGTGCTTGGCGGCATAGACAAACATGAACACCCAGATGGTGACAGATACGACATTGTATGTCAAGTCGCTTATCCACGTTACCCGGCCCATGGCCAGGGTGTAGACGGCAAGCATGGTGGCGTAGATGGCGGCTATGACGGCGGCCCAGTAGGTACGCAGGTTCTCGGTGTGCGAGTAGCGGGCGTTGATGAAGTGCTGGTGGCGTATGCTCGATACGGTGGTGATTCCTACGGTGACCAGGGCGTGGATGATGGCCAGTCCGTGGGCTGCTACTACTATGGCTGTAAGGGGATAGGCTATGTACAGGGGTACAAAGGCGGCCTGGACTATGGCCGTGAGCTGCATGCGGCGGCTGTGGACGGCGTTGGGGTGGGCTATCTCGATGAAGAAGGCGCACAGCATGGGCACATTGATAAGGTCTATGAGGCTGGTGGCAATCTCACTGATGCCCTCGTTTTGCCACTGGTCAAAGTGGAAGAATATATCCTTGAAGTAGCACAGGGTGGTGCATACTGCGGCTGCCAGCAGGGTGCGCATCATACGGTTGTTACGGCGCATGAAATAAAGGCACACGCACATGAGGAGTGAGAAGAGGGCTGCGCCTATTCTGGCGAAATGGGCTACAAGCTCATAGTTATTCATTTTTTATACGTTCTTTGGGGCGGGGGTGCAGATGGTCAATGCACGGTTTGCCTGGTTGATAATTATTGTAGTTGTGATGAATGTAAAAAACGCAGTATTGCTATCTATATCATAAATCGCTGCAAAGGTACAAAAAATATAGGTAACTACCATCACAAATATTGAAGTTTTTTTAGCAGAAAACAATATTTTTTTGCCAAATAGTGGATAAGGCTGTCGGTTTTTGGGTCAAAAAACGGGGTTTCTACCCCCCCCCCCCGTTCGTGTGAGGGCAACTTAGAAAAATGATACACCTTGTTTTGCGTCTGCAAGTGGGTGCCCCGGTGCATCTGCCGTTGTCGCCTCTCGTTCGCGCGTGCGTATATATAATAAGGTGGAGAGCGATGGAAACGGCAAACGGGCAAGGGACAGAAAGGCAAAAGGTGGCCCCTGTGCAGGTGGGGCTTCCTGACTGCTAACGCAGACGGGCTGTTCGCTGCTCCGTATCGTAAAGATTTTTCTGATATTGCATAAATATACATTTTCGGCGTTTCGGCATCGGGCGGGGGTGCTTAGGCCTTCTGTAGTTAGTCTGTACGCTCGCCGTAGGGGCGGTGATGGCGAAAACGGCAATTTTCTGGACACCCGAAAACCATCATTTCGGTGCTCGCGATGGTCATTAGAATCGTAATGACCATCGCGAGCAAAAAAATGACCATCGCGGCGCCTCGGAAAACCGTCGCCGAAAGAGCCGAAAATAGCGGCGCGAGAGGTGTGAAATGCCGCTATTTTGTAAAAGGTTGTTACTTTTGCAGCCCTCGCAGTGCCCCAAAACATCCCCAATGACCTCAAGAATCGTCCTGGTTTGTCGAAAAATTCCGGAAAAAATGCCCCGAAAAGTGGCCGTTGCGACTGTATATTTATACATTATCGGCCCTCGTTTTGCATAAATATACAGTCGTGTGTAAAGGCTTTTCGCTATTTCTACCGTGGCTGTAATGGTGGTAGAGTCTATGGCATCCGCCATAACGGTCACGGCCTCATCCGTCGTGGGCCGTGCGGGATGTGAGTATGGTGGATGGGGCCGTGCCCCTGTGAGCTGTGCGCGCTGAAAGGGCAGCCGTGGCCCCGTACTCGCCCTGTCGTATCTTGCTCGGGGCGTTAGGCAGGCTGTCCTGGGGGTGCCTTAGTGGGCTTGGAGGGTATGGATGCAATAAGCCCATTGACAGGGGCTGTGGCCCCGGTGCCAATGGGCTTGGTATAGGGTTTAGTATTTTGCCATTTTGATGGCGTCAATGGCACACTCGCTGCCTTTGTTGCCATACTTGCCGCCACAGCGCTCCTTGGCTTGTTCCAGGTCGTTGGTGGTGAGCAGTCCGTAGATGACGGGGATGTTCTGGCTGGCGTTGAGACGGGCTATGCCGTAGGTGACGCCCTGGCAGATGTAGTCGAAGTGGGGTGTCTCGCCACGGATGACGCTGCCTAAGATAATCACGGCGTCAAAGCCGTCGTTCTTGGTCATCTGCTGTGCGCCGTAGATAAGCTCGAAACTGCCGGGAACCGTCTTCACGTGTATATTCTCGGGCAGGGCACCGTACTTCTCCAGTGTGGTGACAGCCCCGTTGAGCAGCGCGTCGGTAATCTCCTTGTTCCACTCGGCCACGACTATTCCGAAGCACATGTTGCAGGCATCGGGCACGTTGGCTATATCCTCGTCTGACAGGTGGTGTAGTGCGGTAGCCATGGTTACTTGTCCTGAGCGCGTTCGATGTACTTGTCTATCTCCTGGCTCTGTACCAGCTGCGAGGCCACGTACTTCTCCTTGATGTCCTTGTACATCTCCAGAGCCTCGTCGGCCTTGCCCTGGCTCTCCACGATTTCGGCAGCCTGCAGCATGAATACTGGCGAGAGGCTGTTGTTGACTCCGTTGTGTCCCTCGGCGTCGGCCTTCTTGGCCGCCTTCTTCAGGTAGCTTACTGCCTTGTCCAGCTGGTTCAGGTGGGCGTAGGCGTTGCCTAAGGCTGCCAGCGCGGCGGGACTTACGAGGGCATCGTCAGCGGTGGAGTAGTTGTCCAGATACTCCACGGCCTTGTCCCACTTGTTCAGGTTGGCATAGCAGAGGCCAGCGTACAGGTTGGCCAGGTTGGCAGCGTCGGTGCCGCTGTAGTCAGAGGCTATGCGTGCAAAGCCGGTGGTCGTGGAGCCGTCGCCGTTGAGCGCCTTGTCAAAAATCTCCTGATCGAAATACTGGGTAGCCATGGCCAGGGCCGTGCTGGCCTTCTCCTCGCGGGGCTGGCCGATGAAATATTTGTAGCAGAATACGCCTACCAATAGAACGATGATGGCGGTGGAAATAATGATAATGGGCTTCTTGTTCTTGGTGATAAAAGCCTCGGAAGTGGTAAGCACGTCGGTTGCGGGTGCCTGTTCTGTTTTGTTTGTCATTTTATTTTATTTTTTTGTTTTATGCTTGGTGCTGACCACACACGTTCCTGCTGCTGTCTGGGCCGTGCATAATCATCGCAAAATTACTGAAATATTCTCAGATATTAAAATTAATTGGCTTATTTTTTCGTTTTGACTGATAAATAGCGTAACTTTGCATCGCTCATGCAGTTGCGCTCACAGCGCGGGGCGTGGGTACCATAGCTATGTTTCTGAATAAGATATCCATTATAAACTATAAGAACATACGGGAGGCCGCCATCGAGCTGTCGCCCCGTATCAACTGTCTGATAGGGCAGAACGGCGAGGGCAAGACCAACTTCCTGGATGCCGTGTACTACCTCTCGTTCTGCCGGAGTGCCTTTACGCCCATCGACTCGCAGCTCATCACGCACGGCCAGGACTTCTTCGTGCTCGAGGGCGACTACACCACCGACCTGGGCGACCCCATCAACATATACTGTGGCATGAAGCGCGGCGTGAAGAAGCGCTTCAAGCGCGACAAGAAGGACTATAAGCGGCTGGCTCAGCACATAGGGCTCATACCGCTTATCTTTGTGTCGCCGGCCGACACCGCCCTCATAGCCGGGGGCAGCGAGGAGCGCCGGCGGCTTATGGACATGGTGATATGTCAGTACGATGTGGCCTACGCAGAGGCTCTGATGCGCTGCAACAAGGCCCTGCAGCAGCGCAATGCCCTGCTGAAGATGGAGGAGGAGCCCGACCCGGCCCTGATGGATATATGGGAGGAGGAGATGGCTACTCAGGGCGAGCTGATATACCGCAAGCGCGATGAGTTCGTGCGTGCCCTGACGCCCGTGTTCCAGCGTATCTACCAGACCATAGCCGAGAACAAGGAGGAGGTGGCGCTGCGCTATGTGTCGCACTGCCAGCGCGGCCCGCTGATAGACGTGATACGCCGCGACAGGGCCAAGGACCGTGCCGTGGGCTACTCGCTGCACGGCGTACACCGCGATGACCTGGAGATGATGCTTGGCGAGTATCAGATGAAACGCGAGGGGAGTCAGGGGCAGAACAAGACGTTCGTGCTGGCCCTCAAGTTGGCCCAGTTCGACTTCCTGAAGCGTACGGTGTCGGCTTCGGTGCCCCTGCTGTTGCTCGACGACATATTTGACAAGCTCGATGCGCGCCGCGTAGAGCAGATAGTCAGACTGGTGTCGGCCGACAGCTTCGGGCAGATACTGATTACCGATACCAACCGCGACCACCTGGACCGTATATTGCAGCACAGTGTGCTGGACTACAGGCTCTTCGAGGTCGATAACGGTGAGATAACACAGCGCAGGGAGGGCGGCCATGTTCAAGCGTGACGTGAAGAATATAACGGACCTGCTGAACCAGTTCCTGCGTACTCAGGGACTGGAGACGCCCCTCTTGCAGCGCCGGGTGATAGAGGCGTGGGACGAGGTGGTGGGCCCCACGGTGGCCCGGTACACGGGCGATAAGTTTATAAAGAACCAGACGCTCTTTGTGAAAATCGTCAACCCTGCCCTGAGGCAAGACCTGTCCATGATGAGGGGCCGTCTGGTTCAGCGGCTCAACGGCAGGGTGGGTTCTATGGTCATAGCCGACGTGCGTATCTACTGACCCGTCGGCCATGGTGGCCCGGGGTGCGCCTATAGCACCTCGTCCATGGCTATGTCGGTAGGCTCGGTGGGCACCGACGGTACTTTCTGAAAATCAAAACACATTCCTATCTTATAGCAGTGACCCAGGCGCGGCAGCAGGCGGTCGTAGTAGCCCTTGCCGCGTCCTAAGCGGTGCCCCTGGGCGTCGAACGCCATGCCGGGCACCACGGCCAGGTCTATATGGCCGTAGTCGGTAACGGGTTGGCCTACAGGCTCCATGATGCCAAAGGCTCCGGGGCGCAGGTCGGCACTGCCGGTAAACAGGCGCAGCTCCATAGTACCCTCGCCGGTAACTACGGGCAGCACCACGCGGTGGCCCCGCTGGCTGAGCAGGTACACGGCCCGGTGGGTGTCTACCTCGTCGGGCAGCGAGTAGTACAGCAGGATGGTGGTGGCCTGCTCCACACGTGGGTGGGCCATCAGCCGCCGTATAACGGCAAGCGACAGCTCGCCCAGCTGCTGCTGGGAGAACTGCCGCTTGCGGTCTCTTATGATTTTTCTCAACTCACTTTTAAGCATGGGCATGTCGGTGTGTGGCTGACGGTGCCGGCGCGGGGTGCCGGGTGGGCGCCAGGCAGGCTATCTTCTTGCCCTTGGCGGCGCGGGGCTTGCCGGCGGGCTTCTTGGGGAACGCGGCATGACGGGCAAAGACCCTGAGCGCAGCCGCGATGTTGTCGTCGTGCAGGTTGAGGTACTCGTTCCACGCCTCCTCGTCCAGCATATTATAGATAATACGGCTGTTGATGTACTGGTCGAGCAGTTTGTGCGAGCGGCGTATCATCAGGTTGCGGCGCTGCAGGCCGTTGTGGTCGGCGTAGGTGGCGAAGCGCTCTACGAGGTTCTGTTTCTTGAGATAGTTGTACAGTTCCAGCATGTCGTGATAGTTGTTCAGCTTGAGGCGGTTGTCGTCCGTGTAGCTGTAGGCAAACTGGAGGATGAGGCCGCTCATGGCAGCGCGCTTGTAGTACGAAGTCATGCCGAGGGTGTCCTCGGGGATGAATATGTCGGGTGTGATGCCGCCGCCGCCGTAGACCGTGCGCCCGATACTGGTGTGGTAGGCGGGGCCGGTGTGCTTGATAGAGTCCTGCGAGAAGTACTCGCCGTGCGTGTAGCGGTCTATCAGGTCCTGGGCATAGAGCGACTCGTCGCCCATGGTGTACGGCTTCTGTATGCAGCGGCCCGAGGGCGTGTAGTAGCGGGCCGTGGTAAGGCGGATGATGCTTCCGTCGGGAAACTCCATTTGCTTCTGGACCAGGCCCTTGCCGAATGAGCGGCGGCCGATGATGGTGCCGCGGTCATTGTCCTGTATGGCACCGGCAAAGATTTCAGAGGACGAGGCCGAGCCCTCGTTTATCAACACCACTAACGGTATATCCTTGTAGCTGCCATGGCCATCGGAGAGGTACTCGTGGCGCGGCTGCTTGCGGCCCTGTGTGTAAACGATGAGGCGGTTCTTGGGCAGGAACTCGTTGGCCATCTGGACAGCCGTCTCGAGGTAACCGCCCACGTTGTCGCGCAGGTCGATGACGAGGTTGCTAAATCCGCTCTGCGAGAGCTTGGCCAGGGCTATGAGCAGTTCGGCATAGGTGGTCTCGGAGAACTTCTTGACACGTATGTAGCCCGTCTTGTCGTCCAGCATGTAGGTCGCCGAGATGCTCTTCTGCGGTATGTCGCCGCGGGTGATGGTGAAGTAGTGTACCTTGGGGCTTCCGTAGCGCACCACGCCTATCTTTACCTTGGTGTCCTTGGGCCCCTTGAGCCTGTGCTTGGCCTCTTCCTCGGTAACCACCTTCCCGGTAAAAGGCTTGCCGTCTACGCTTACTATCTTGTCGCCTGCCAGCACGCCAGCCTTCTCGGCGGGGCCGTTCTTGATGACGGCCTGTATGTGTATGGTGTCCTGGCGGATGGTGAACTCGACCCCTATGCCCGAGAACGAACCCTTGAGGTCGTCGGTGGCCATCTGGGCCTCCTTGGCGCTGATGTACACCGAGTGCGGGTCCAGCTCGGAGAGTATCTGGGGTATTGCCTTGTCTACCAGCGAGTCTATATTGACCTCGTCAACGTACTGGTCGCTGATGATATGGAGCAGGTTGCTGAGGCGGTTGCTGCCGCTGTTGATGATATTGAGGCGGTTGCCCGAGAAGTGATTGGCATAGAAAGTGCCGATGACAATGCCGATGATGATACATACGGCCATCAGTAACGGGGTGTACCTATTGGATTTGTTCTGGTTCATTTATCGTCGGGATTAAGATATACTACTTGGATGTGGGCACGTTTCAGCAGGTTGAGACCGTCTTCGAGGCGGTACTTCTCGCCATAGACCACGCGCTTGATGCCGGCCTGGATGATGAGCTTGGCACACTCTATGCAGGGTGAGGCCGTGACGTAGAGCGTGGAGCCGTCGCTGTTGTTGGAACTGCGGGCCAGCTTGGTGATGGCGTTGGCCTCGGCGTGCAGCACGTAAGGCTTGGTGAGCCCATTCGCGTCCTCGCACACATTCTCGAACCCACTGGGCGTGCCATTGTAGCCATCGCTGATTATCATCTTGTCCTTGACCACCAGCGCGCCTACCTGACGGCGCCGGCAGTACGAGTTCTCGGCCCATATCTGTGCCATGCGTAGGTATCGCAGGTCGAGCCGGTGCTGTTTCTCTTCTGCTGTCATGTCTATCGGTTATCGGGGTGTTTGCGGTGGATGCCGTTGCGCTCCAAGAGGGCGTCGATGGTGGGCTCCTGGCCGCGGAAACGCTTGTAAAGTGTCATGGGGTGCTCCGTTCCTCCACGTGAAAGGATGTTGTCGCGGAAGCTCTGGGCGGTCTTGCGGTCAAAGATGCCGTTCTTCTTGAACACGCTGAAAGCGTCGGCATCGAGAACCTCGGCCCACTTGTAGCTGTAGTAACCGGCGGCGTAGCCTCCGGCCATGATGTGCGAGAACTGTACGGTCATGCAGGTATCGGGCAGCTGTGGGGTGACGATGGCCCGCTCCCAGGCGTGCTTCTCGAAGGGGATAATGTCTGACCTGAACTCCTCGCGCTGTGTGTAATAGGCCATGTCGAGCAGACCGAAGCTTACCTGGCGCAGGCAGTTGTAGCCGGCCATGAAGTTGCGGCTCTCTACGATGCGGCTGATGAGGTCGTCGGGGATGGGCTCGCCCGTCTGGTAGTGTACGGCAAAGGTGCGGAGGAAGTCTTTCTCGACGGCGTAGTTCTCCATGAACTGCGAGGGGAGCTCGACAAAGTCCCACCAGACGTTAGTGCCCGAAAGGCTCTGGAAACGGGTGTTGGCAAACATGCCATGGAGCGAGTGGCCGAACTCGTGGAGGAAGGTCTCGACCTCGCCCAGGGTGAGGAGGGCAGGGCGGTCGTCGGTGGGCTTGGTGAGGTTCATCACGAGGCTGACATGGGGGCGCACGTTGTTGCCTTGGCTGTCTATCCACTGGCCTTGGAACTCGGTCATCCATGCTCCGCCCTGCTTGCCCTTGCGGGGGTGGAAGTCGGCATAGAGGACGGCCAGGTAGCTGCCATCGGTGTCGTACACCTCGTATGCCTTGACATCGGGGTGGTAGACGGGGATGTCGCGGTTCTCCTTGAAGGTGATGCCGTACAGGCGGGTGGCCAGTCCGAAGACTCCCCGGATGACGTTCTCGAGCTTGAAGTATGGGCGGAGCATCTCTGCGTCCAGATTGTACTTCTCCATCTTGAGCTTGTGGGCGTAGTAAGAGAAGTCCCACGGCTCAACCTGGAAGTCGGGGCTCTCCAGGCGGTGGGCGAGGGCCGCTATCTGGGCCACCTCGTCAAGGGCGGCTGGGCGGTAAGCCTCTATCAGGTCGTCGAGCAGACGGTTCACATTCTGCACGTTGCTGGCCATGCGGTGTACGAGTACGTAGTCGGCATAGGTGTCGTAACCCAGCAGCTGGGCTATCTCGCGGCGCAGGTTGACCAGGCGCCGGCAGATGTCCAGGTTGTTCTGCTCATTGTCGTGGGTACACTCTGTGTTGCGGGCCATGTAGAGCTGTCGGCGCAGGTCGCGGCTGTCGGCATAGGTCATAAACGGCGAGTAGCTGGGGAAGTCGAGCGTGATGACCCAGCCCTCCTCCTGTCGCTCGGCGGCAGCCTGGGCTGCTGCGTCGATGGCTGTCTGTGGCAGTCCGCTCAGCTGCTGCTCGTCGGTAAGGTGCAGTTCGAACGCCTTGTTCTCCTTGAGCAGGTTCTGCGAGAACTGGAGGGAGAGCAGGCTGGCTTCTTCGGTCAGCTTGCGCAGGCGTTCCTTGTCGCCGTCGCTGAGGAGGGCACCGCTGCGTACAAATCCGTCGTACGAGTTGTCAAGGAGCATGGTCTCCTCGGGACTGAGCGGACGGTGGTGGTCATGGACATACTTGATGCGCTCAAAGAGGCGGCGGTTGAGGCTCACGTCGTTGGCGTGCTGGGTAAGGATGGGGCTGAGTTTCTGTGCCAGGGCGTCGAGGTCGTCGTTGGTCTCGGCGCTGAGCATACACGAGAATACGTTGGAGACGCGGTCCAGCAGGTCGTAGTAGTGAGGGCCCTTGCTCAGGTCTACCCGGGCAAGCGTGTTGTCAAAGGTAGGCTCGGCGGGGTCGTTGATAAGCTTGTCTATCGACTCGTTGTCGCGCCGTATGCCCTCCATGAACGCCTCCTCGTAGTCGGCGGTGGTGATACGGTCAAAGGGAACGGTGTCGTGGGGAGTGTTATAGGGCTCAAAGAAGGGGTTGGTGTGGCCCTGGTTCTCATTCATATTCTCATTCATACTGCTACGTAGTTAATATCTACTGCAAAAATAGTAAAAAACTGAGACACACAGCGGTTTGTGGCCGTTTTTAACGTATATTTTACTTACCTCAGCCGTGGCGCAGCTTTTCGAGCGCGCCGATGGCAAAGCCGCCGCGGTACAGGCTGATGAGGTGTTCGGCCTGAAGCTGGTTGAGCGACTGTGAAACCTGTAGCCGGCTGCTGCCTATCTCGTCGGCCAGCTGTGTCATCCTGATGGCCACCCGCTTGGTTCCTGCGGGATACAGGCAGTGGGTCTCCACGAAGTGTATAATGCGCTGGCGCACAGTGGTGTAGGCCGGTCGCCACGCCAGGGCTCTCTGCTTCTGGATGTGAGCCGACAGCAGGTTGATAAAGTTGAGACGGAAGATGGTGAAGCTGTCCAGCAGCCGGTATATCTCGTCCTTGTCGATGACGATGACCGAGCAGGGCGTGCGTGCCTGGTACGTGCTGCCGAAGCGGGGGCGTAGGCCGAAGAGGCTGGAGGGCTCGAACAGCTGGGGCGACTGTACATCCTCGCTCACCGAGTAGCTGTGGCCCATGGACGAGGTGGTGATGGTGAGCTGGCCGTCTATGAGAAAGTAGAGGGCGGTACAGGCTCTGCCGTCGGAGGCGATGACGTCGCCGGGGGTGTACTTGTGAAATCCCAGGCGGGTGTGAGCCACCAGCTGGCCGAGGTCGCCCTTGCTCATACCCTGGAAGAGGGCAAACTGCTGCAGCTTGTCGTAGATGTGTAGGGTGGTCACGGCAGTGTGTCAGTTACTGGGTGCTACTATCTTGTCGCGCATGGCGGGCGAGAACCATACCGCGTGGCGTCCCTGGGCATCGGTGTAGATGAAGTAGGCCATGAGCTCGGGGTGGCGGGCCAGTACCTGCTGTGCCCGGTCAAGTCCCATGACCATAAACGACGTGGCGTAGGCGTCGGCCATGGCACAGCTGTTGGTAAGAACCGTGGCCGAGAGGATACTGTGCTGCACGGGATAGCCCGTGTGGGGGTCTATGGTATGGGCGTATTTTCGCCCGTTCTTATAGTAGAAGTTGCGGTAGTTGCCGCTGGTGGCCATGGCCTTGTCGGTAACGTTGACGATGGTCTGGATGTCCTGGTTCACGTTCAGGCTGTCGTCGGTGGGCTTGGTGACGCCTATGCGCCATGGGGTGCGCTTCTCGTTGATGCCGCTGGTAACTATCTCGCCGCCAATCTCTATCATGAAGTTCTTGATGCCCGTCTGGCGCAGATAGCGGGCCACCACGTCGCAGCCATATCCCTTGGCTATGGCGCTACAGTCGAGCATGGTGCGCGGGTCGGTCTTCTCTACGTGGCTGCCGCGGAGTGCCACCTTGTCGTAGCCCACTATGGCGCGCAGGCTGTCTATGGCGTGGCGGGTGGGCGAGGTGCCCTGGCGGAAGCCGAAGCCCCAGGCGTTGACCAGAGGGGCCACGGTGATGTCGAAGGCTCCCTGGGTGTCGCGCGATACGCGCTGGGCCAGGCTGAACACATCGGTAAACAGGTCGTTGACCTCGACGGGCTCGTTGCGGTTCACCCGCGAGATGATGGAACGCGGGTTAAAGGGCGACAGCGAGCTGTCTACCTGCTGTAGCTGGGCCACGATGTCGGTCTGCAGGTCGTGGTCGTACTGGTATATTATATTATAGGTGGTACCGAAGATGACGCCCTGGTTGTGCTGATAGGGCATGGACTGCTGCTGGCGTACTATGAAGATGGTGCCCACGGTGAGTAGCAGCAGGAACAGTATCTGCCAGTAAGATGGGCGGCGGCGATGGAGGGTGGTCATGGGCTTACAGTTCTAAGGTGACGTTGAATGTGGCGCCTAAGCGGGCTCCGCCCTCGCGCCCGTAGCCCGGCACGTACCAGGGCTTGCCTATGGCGGGATCCGAGTTGGCCAGCCGGCGCTTATATCTGAAGGACCAGCCCAGGCGCAGCGGCCCACACAGGCGGGCATCGATGCCTGCCACCAGCTCGAGCCAGTGACAGCTGGCCTTGTTGCCCGTGGTGTTGATGTCCGAGGCATCGCCCCATACGGGGTCGGAGATGCCGGTGCTGGAGAGGTCGTACTTGAACGATGAGAAGGCGTAGCGGCCGCCCACGTACACGCGGTTAACGTCGTGCTTGTTCTTCATCACGTTGAAGTCTATGCCGATACGTGCGTAGGGAGCCGACGACTTGTAAGCCAGGTGGCTGGCCACGTCCGAGGCATCGGCCCGCCCGATGCCGATCTCGATTACGGGAAAGTAGCGGTCGCGCAGGTTGATGCGGGCTGCGGCCTCGTACTGGCCATAGTCGCCTAAGAGCATCTGGGCCATGCCCACCAGGTCGGCCGAGACGGCTACGCCGCGGAAGAGGGGTATGGTGTCGGCCTCGGTGAGTGCCGGCCGCCTGGACTGCTGGCTCTTGGAGCCCTGGGCCGAGGCCGTCAGGGGCAGCAGGGACAGCAGGCTAATCGCGGCGAGTCTTGAAATATATGAGTAAATGGGCTTTAGCTGCATCGTAAGTTACTTGTGGGTTCTGTATAGCTATCGAGTCTATGCGGTGGTGGGTGGTGCTGACAGCGGTGAGGGTGTGAAACACGCTCGCGGGGCAGTCGACCGACTCGAAGTGGGGCTCGTTGGTCTTGCTCACGGTCACCGTGTCCAGGGTGCGCGCGGCTCCCTGTGGGCGTATGTCTATGTAGAACACGTCCTGGGCGTGCTGATAGCTCAGTGGCAGGTTGAAACTGTCGACCCCTAACGCCTTGTTGAGCAGTACGGTGTCGCTGCCGGCCGTGCGGGTGGTAGAGATGGTGAGCGTGTCGCCCAGGGTGGTGACGTCGCCGGCCAGGCGGTAGCGTGCGTAGACGCTGTTGTTGAGTGGGCAGTCGATGGTGGTACACGACACGATGACTGCCAGCAGGGCCAGCAGTACGGTTATTTTCCGCATCGTATCTCCTCCTCTATCTGGTAGTCGTTGCGGTTGGGGTTAGAGCGGCTCACCAGGTCGCCGATGAAGCCGGCTAAGAACAGCTGGGTACCTATGAGCATGGCGGTGAGGAAGATGTAGAACCAGGCTGAGTCGGTAACCAGGTGGCCGTAGTTGCCGTGGCTCAGGTCGATGAGCTTGTCTACGCCCAGGGCCAGCAGGGCCAGGAAACTGACGAAGAACACCAGGCTGCCGAGGAACCCGAACACGTGCATGGGCTTCTTGCCGAAGTTGGAGAGAAACCACAGCGTGAGCAGGTCCAGGTAGCCGTTGAAGAAGCGGTTAAGGCCAAACTTGGACTTGCCGTACTTGCGGGCCTGGTGGTGTACTACCTTCTCGCCTATCTTGTCAAAGCCGGCGTTCTTGGCCAGGTAGGGTATGTAGCGGTGCATCTCGCCGTACACCTCGATGTTCTTGACCACCTCGCGACGGTAAGCCTTGAGTCCGCAGTTGAAGTCGTGCAGGTTGTGCACACCGCTGATTTTGCGGGCGGTAGCGTTGAAGAGCTTGGTGGGGATGGTCTTGGACAGGGGGTCGTAGCGCTTCTTCTTGTAGCCCGACACCAGGTCGTAGCCGTCCTGGGTAATCATCTTGTAGAGTGCCGGTATCTCGTCGGGCGAGTCCTGGAGGTCGGCATCCATGGTGATAACCACGTCGCCCTGGACTTCGCGGAAGCCGCAGTACAGGGCCGGACTCTTGCCGTAGTTGCGGCGGAACTTGATGCCCCGCACGTGGTCCGACTGGCGGCTCAGGTCCTGGATGACCTGCCAGGAGTGGTCGGTGGAGCCGTCGTTGACGAAGATGACCTCGTAACTGAAGTCGTTGGCCTCCATTACCCGCTTTATCCAGGCAAAGAGCTCGGGCAGCGACTCTTCCTCGTTGTACAGTGGAATTACTACTGATATATCCATAATCGTTAATCTTAGTTTACTTGTTGACATTGGGTCGTGGCGTGCCCGTGCGCCTCATTAGCGCGGCTATGGGCAGGCTGATGATGGCGCCGATGAAGATGTTCTGGCCCATGAAGGTAAAGGGCAGGACTGACGCCGGGGTCTGGCGGATGGTCTGGAGCGCCTCGGTAAGGTCCTGTGTGGGCAGGTGCTGCGCCCGGTACACCTGGATGACGGTGTTGCAGGCTCCGGTAATCATGGCCATGAAGGTGCCGTGGTCCAGAAACAGGAAGTAGAGCAGCTGCATGGCGGCAAAGATGAGGCTGGCGTAGAAGAACATGTACCACAGGTAAGCGTAGGCCCGCCGCAGCGAGATGACGCCGTCCAGGGCGTAGTCCCTGAATACACGGAGCCGTGCGCCGGCCAGGAAGGGGGTGGCTATGGCCAGCATGGTGCCCCACATCGACTCGGGAAAGAGGATGATGGTGCCGAAGCTGAGGGTCCAGAGCAGGGCCATGTATAGGCCGTCTATGCGGGCAAAGGCCCGGAGCTGTATCAATGCGTCTCTTAGTGTCATATAGGATGCAAAGTTAGTGCAAACCGAGTGAAATACAAAATAATTTGT
Organism: uncultured Prevotella sp.; assembly: GCA_934183135.1. Classification (GTDB taxonomy): domain Bacteria; phylum Bacteroidota; class Bacteroidia; order Bacteroidales; family Bacteroidaceae; genus Prevotella. The sequence continues at coordinate 5,117 of CAKPRX010000029.1, read as the reverse complement.
TTGTTTTTATTTGTGCGGCATCGCCTGTGGCCCCCAAGGGCAGGCTTGCTGCCACTGACGGGGCTATGGGCAAGTAAGGGGGGAGGGCTCCCTGGGTATCAAGGTGGCTCCCTGGATATCTCTCCTCAGGGGGGCAGTGGCCAGTGGCGGTGTCTCGGTTTGGCCCCAATGTGTAGAGCGCAATGGATGGACGTTAACAAGGGGCTGATAATTCGCCTGATGGTATCGTAAAGATTTTTCTGATTATGTATAAATATACATTTGGGGCGTTTGGCCGCCGGACGATGGCGTTTCGGCCTTCTGTATTTTGTCTGTACGCTCACCGAGGGGGCGGCGGTGGCGAAAACGGCAATTTTCGGACTGCCCGGAAACGACCTTTAAAGTGCTCGCGATGGTCATTAGAATCGTAATGACCATCGCGAGCGAAAAAATGACCGTCGCGGCGATGCTGAAAACCGCTCTTGCAAGGGCCGAAAATAGGGCCGAAAAGGGTGCTAAATGCCGCTATTTTGTAAAAGGTTGTTACTTTTGCGGCCCTCATGGTGCCCGAAAATGGCTCCGATGGCCCCGAAAGTCGTCCTGGTTTGATGAATTTTTCCGGGATTTATGCCCCGTAAAACGGCTGTTACGGCTGTATATTTATACATTATCGCCTCAAGTTTTGCATAAATATACAGTCGCGTGTAAAGGTTTTTCGTCATTTTGCGCCATGGTTATAACTGCGGCAGAGCTTATGTCGTCACCAGGAGGAGGCATGAGCCTCGTGAGCCGCGGGCGAAGCGGGTAGGGCGGCCGGTCCTTTTGCCCTTTTGCTGTTTATCCCCGCGCGTCATGGGACAAAACGGACAGAGGGCGCCATCCTTGCGGTGGCGCCCTCTGTGTAAGGGGTTATACGGTGTGGGGCCGTGGCCCCGTCGGTTTATGCCAGTGCTATCCACTCGTAAACCAGCGAGCATACACCGAAGAGCAGCACGCCGGCGGTACATACTGCCAGGGCCAGCTTGGTGCTGGCTGCGCTCTTGAAGGTGGGCAGCGGGTGCTCATTGGGCTTGATGTACATGGCCTTGACGATGAGCAGGTAGTAGTACAGGGATATCACCGTGTTGATAAGGGCGATGAATACTACTACGTAAGCCAGCGCACCGGTGGTGGTGGCTATGTCGGCACCGTTGACGGCAGCCATGAACACGAAGAACTTGGAGAACATGCCTGCAAACGGGGGGATGCCGCCCAGGGAGAACAGCGCCAGCGTCATCAGGAACGCCAGGCGCGGATTACTCTGGTACAGGCCGTTGTAGCTCTCCATCTCTACGGTGCCATGGTTGTGCTCCTCGATAGACGAGATGATGGTGAACACGGCCATGTTGGCTACCACGTAGATGAGCACGTAGAAGCTGAGCGCGTAGACGCTGGTGGCCTGGTTGCCCACGATGGCCAGCACGATGTAGCCGGCCTGCGAGATAGAACTGAAGGCCATGAAGCGCTTCAGGTCGCTCTGGTGGATGGCGAAGAGGTTGGCCACGGTGATAGAGAGTACTATCACGATGTAGAGCATGTACTGCCAGTACTCGGCCATGGGTGCGAACACCTTCATGAGGATGGCGCACAGCGTGAAGGCGGCGGCACCCTTAGAGATGACCGACAGGTAGCCCGTAACGGTGGTGGGGGCGCCCTGGTAGGTGTCGGCTGTCCAGAAGTGGAACGGCACGAGCGAAATCTTGAAGCCCAGGCCACTGAAGAAGAACACCATGCCTACGATGGTAAGCGGTGTGGCCGAAATCTTGGTGGCCACGTCGTCAAAGTAGAGGGTGCCCACGGCGGCATAGAGCAGGCTGATGCCGAAGAGCATCACACCGCTCGAGAAGGTGGCGGTGAGGACAAACTTGGCACCTGCCTCGGCCGAGTTGTGGCGGTACTTGTCGAGCGCCACTAAGCAGGCCATGGGTACCGAGGCCATCTCGAGCCCTAAGAAGAACAGCAGGAAGTGGTTGGCACTTACCATCATGTTCATACCGAGCAGGGTAGAGAGGATAAGCACGTAGAACTCGCCCTCCTTGAAGAAGGTGTCGGGGCGGCTGAGCCATTCGCGGGCCTGGATGAGTACTATCAGGGTACCAAAGGCCAGGATAGACTTGATGATGCCTACCGACGGGGTGGTCATGTACATGCCGCCAAAGGCGGTGGCTGTCTCTACGGGAGCTATGTTAAGCAGCAGATGAGCCAGCATGAGCACGCATACCAGCGGGTTGAACCACGTGCGTGGGTTCTTGAACGCGGCGCCGGGAGCGACGGCAGGTACTGCCACGCGGGGTGCCGTACAGAAGTCTGCAATGAAGACGATGACCAGTACAGCCATCAGGCTGACCTCCGGTATCATATTTAAAAACTGACTATAATCTATATTCATTTTTCTCTAATATCGTTGTATCGTTAAACATTACAGTTGGGCTATCGTGGTGAAGTTTCCTATGTGCTGGATGATGGGGCCCACGGCATTGTAGATAATCTCCTGTGCCCAGAAGGGGGCTGTACCCAGTCCGGCTACGCAGAAGATGAGGCCGCCCACGGCTATGCGCTCGTCCCAGGTGGCATCCTTGAGCTTGAGGAACTCCGGGTTAGGTATCTTCTGGAACAGTATCTTGCCTACGACACGCAGGATGTACACGGCCGTGATGACGATAGACGTACAGGCTATGATGGTACATGCGCGGTGGAAGGTGTCAGCATTCTCGAACGAGCCGACGAAGATGCTCATCTCGGCTACGAAACCGGAGAAGCCCGGCAGGCCTAAGTTGGCCAGACCGGCCACTACATACGATACGGCCAGGAAGGGCACCACCTTCATCAGGCCGCCCAGGTAACGCACGTCGCGCGTGCCGGCACGGTGGTATATCATACCGATGACGGCAAAGAAGAGGGCGGTCATCAGACCGTGTGACAGCATCTGGATGACGGCGCCGGTGATGGCGGTCTGGGTTACCATGCACAGGGCGAAGAGCACCATGCCGCAGTGCGACACTGAGCTATAGGCATTGATGTACTTCAGGTCGGTCTGTACACAGGCCGAGAGGGCTCCGTAGACCACCGAGATGGTGGTGAGTATCAGGAATACGGGTGCCCAGGTGTCCAGGGCCTCGGGCATCAGGTACATGGCTATGCGGAAACAGCCATAGCCGCCTAACTTCATCAGCACGCCGGCATGGAGCATAGACACGGCCGTAGGGGCGCTCGCATGACCGTCGGGCGACCATGTGTGGAAGGGGAACAGGGCACCCAGGACGCCAAACCCGATGAAGAGGAACGGGAAGAAAATGTTCTGAACCGCCGTGGGGATATTGGCCATGGCGGCTATCTCGTTGACGTTCATCGTGGTGGCTCCGCTGAAGAAGTATATGGCCAGGATGCCTATGATGAGCAGGGCCGAACCGCCCATGAGCATCAGGGTGAGCTTCATGGCTGCATACTCCTTGGCTCCGGTTCCCCATACGCCGATAAGCAGGTACATGGGGATGAGGGCCACCTCGTAGAACATGAACATGGTGAACATGTCGGTAGAGATGAAGAAACCGAACACACCCGTGCTGAGCAGGGTGAACCACAGGAAGTACTCCTTGTGCTGCGAGATGGCCTGCCAGGAGGCAAAGGTTCCGGTAAACACGATGATGGCCGAGAGCAGGAGCATCACGACCGATATGCCGTCGACACCTACGCTGTAGGCTATGTGAAGGGGCGCAAACCAGGGCGCACTGTAGGTAAACAGCATGGGCTCGGTGTTGCCGGCATGGCGCATCTGGATAAATGTAACGGTAAGCCAGATGGCAAGGATCAGCAGGGCGCTGGCGCCGGTTACCATTACGCCACGTACCTGAGCCAGGTTCTTGGAAAACCAGAGCCCGATGAGCATCAGGACGGGGATGACTACGAATAATGTTAATATACTCATGATAGTTTATGCTCTAAAGACAAAGAAGGATTAATGATATAGCTACGCTGCCCGTGATAAACCACACAGCGTACTGCCGTACGTCGCCACTCTGCCATGGGCGGATGCTCTCGCCGGCTTCCTGGGTGCTCCAGGCCATGAAGTTCATCGCGCCGTCGATGACGTGGCGGTCAAACCATGCAATGGGCTTAGAGAAGAGGCCGAATACAATCTGGTGAGTGAAGAACTGCCAGGCATCGTCTATATAGAAACGGTTGAGGGCCGCCTTGTGCAGGCGGGGCAGCTTCTTGGCCAGCGTGTCGGCCAGAGGGGTCTTCTTGGGGGCATACATATAGGTGGCTAAGGCTATGCCGATGATGGCCACTATAATGCTGGTGGTGGCCACCTGGGCATTGATGTGTATGTCGTAGTTATGGCCGGTGGCCGAGACGAAGTGGCCGAACGGTATCAGGCCGGCCACACACGAGATGGCGGCCAAGAATACCAGCGGGCCCCACATGACGAAGGGTACTTCCTGTGGCTTGCGGCGGTTCTCTGGGTCAAGCTCGTAGTAGCTCTGCCCCCAGAATATCACGTAGTAGAGTCGGAACATGTAGAAGGCGGTCATACCGGCAACCAGGGTCATAAAGTAGCCCATGAAGGGTGAGAACTGGGAGCAGGCGGTGATGATCTCGTCCTTAGAGAAGAAACCGGCGAACGGGGGAATACCTGCGATGGCCAGACAGCCTATCAGGAAGCAGATGTTCGTGATGGGCATGTACTTGTGAAGACCGCCCATATACTCCTTGAAGTTACTGCCGATGATAACGATGATGGCACCAGAGCAGAGGAAGAGCAGGGCCTTGAACATGGCATGTGTGAAGAGGTGGAACATGCCGGCCATATAGCCCAGGCCACCCTCGTGGTTGTCCATGGCGGTACATACGCCTAAGGCCACCAGCATGTAGGCTATCTGAGAGATGGTAGAGAAGGCCAGGCCTCTCTTGATGTCGCGCTGACAGCAGGCTACGGCTGCAGCATAGAACGCGGTGAACGCGGCGATGTAAGCTACCCAGTGCAGGGCATTGGGGGCATACTGTACCCAGATGGGGAACAGGCTGGCCACCTGATATACACCAGCCACAACCATGGTGGCAGCGTGGATGAGGGCCGACACGGGGGTAGGGCCTTCCAT
>CAKPRX010000028.1 GCA_934183135.1 uncultured Prevotella sp. | reverse complement strand
TACCAGAGTGGCCAAATGGGGCAGACTGTAAATCTGCTGGCTTTCGCCTTCGGTGGTTCGAATCCATCACCACCCACTCCCCAACAAGTAAACTTATCGGAAAATGAAATACTTGATACTGTCAGATATACACGGTTCATTTCCCACCCTCCAGCAAGCCTTATCTTTTTTTCATCAGCAGCAATGCGATTACCTGTGCATACTGGGCGACATACTGAACTATGGGCCACGAAACGGGGTGCCAGCCGGACTTGACCCTAAGCAGATAGCCGCTACACTCAATGACATGGCCGATAAGGTTATAGCCATCAGGGGCAACTGCGACTCCGAAGTCGACCAGATGCTTCTCGACTTCCCCATCATGGCCGACTATGCCCTGGTAGTTGACGAGGGCAAGCGCCTGTTCATGACGCATGGTCATATATATAATAAGGAGAAGATGCCCAAGGGCAAGTACGATGCTGTGTTTACGGGACATACCCACCTGTGGCACCTGATGCGCGAGGATGGCACGGTGTACTGCAATACTGGTTCTATCACTTTCCCCAAGGGTGGCAACGTACCCACGATGGCCATCTACGAACACGGCCGCATCACCATGTATCAGTTAGACGGAACCGAGCTCCAATCGCTCACACTCTGATAGGCGCCAGCCCCTTTTTCGCGCCGTCGGCTACCGCTCCGCCCCACCCTATGGCCCCTCTTTGTCGTTTCGCGTGCGTGCGCGTATAATATAAATAGGTATAGAGACAGCTGCTGTTCCCTGTAGCTGCACTTTATAAGCAGGCATAGCCTTTCAACGGGTGTGGCGATAGCGAGCGTGAGGATACCCCGTAATCGTAAAGTTTTTTCTGATAATGTATAAATATACATTTCTGCTGTTTCGGCATCTGTCAGGAGCGTTTCGGCCTTCTGTAATTTGCCTGTACGCTCGCCGTGGGGGCTCCGGTGGCGAAAAAGACTATTTTCTGGCCACCTGAAAACCGTCATTTTTGTGCTCGCGATGGTCATTACGATTCTAATGACCATCGCGAGCACAAAAATGACCATCGCGGTGACTCCGGAAACCATCCTCAAAAGAGCCGAAAATAGGCTCTGGAAATGCGTAAAACGCCTCTATCTTTGTAAAAGAGTATTACTTTTACGGCCCTCGTGATGCCCCAAAACACCCCCTGGTGCCCCCTGATACGTCCTGGTTCGTTAGAAAAATCCGGAAATTACGCCCCGAAAAGCGGCCGCTACGACTGTATATTTATACATGGTCGCCTCTCGTTTTGCATAAATATACAGTCGCTTGTAAAGTCTTTTTTGCAGTCCATACCATGACGCGAGCGTTCGCCAGCCTTTCTTACACATACCTCTGGATAGCCATACCTTGTGCGGTGCCCTGTTGCTATGTAGCTAACGAAGGCAGGTTAAGGAGTGCCCGACAGCGGTGGCTGCCGCCATAGGCATAGAGACGAAAAAAGCGGCCTGCTTCACAGCGACCGCTTTAATCTTCAATAGGTATTAGCTATTTTAAGGTAAAAAGATTGTTTTCAGGATAACGATTGCAAAGATACATGTTTTTTTTAAGCTACCAAATAAAATCCTTAACTTTTTCAAAAAAAAATTGAAAAAGTGCTATCTGGAGCCCCGAGCCATTAAAAAATATCAAAATATCATCGTCGCATCCGTACTGACGGTGGTTTTGAAAGCCCTTGAAATATTTAGCCCCGTTTACTTGGTTTATCGGGCAGAAATGAGTAACTTTGCAATATGATTGAACTCGAAAGACATATCGAAATCCTCCTTCTGAGCAACGACTGCGTCATAGTCCCTGGTTTTGGGGGCTTTATGGCTCACCATGTGGATTCGCGCTACGACGAGCAGGAACATCTGTTTCTTCCGCCGCAGCGTACCATCGGCTTCAATCCTCAGCTCACCCTCAACGACTCACTGCTCGCCCAGTCGTATATCGAGGCGTACGACATCAGCTATCCCGAGGCCATACGCCGCATCAGCGACGAGGTTCGCGAGCTGAAACAGCACCTGGAGAACACCGGGCGCTACGAGTTGTATGACCTGGGTACCATTATCCTTAACGAGTATGGCAAGTACGAGTTTGAGCCTTGCGAGGCGGGCATCCTCTCGCCAGAGCTATACGGACTCAGCTCGTTCGAGATGGCACCGCTGACAGCCGCTGACAGCACGGTTACTTCTGCCGAGACCTTTACGGCCAGCCAGCCAGGGGCTCCAGCTATGATACACACGGTGCCCGACGCCACACCTGCCGACGACGACAGCGACGACGAGCCACGCATACGCGTCAGTACCCTGCGCAATATAGCCGTAGCCTGTATGGCCATCATCGCGTTTTTCACCATATCGACTCCTATCAGTACCACCAATAACGGTAGTCTGAAAGCGGGTATCAATACCGATATGCTGTTCCAGGTAATGCCCAACAGCTCCGTCACCACCCCCGCTGGCACACCCGAGCCCGCTCTGGCCAAGGACGGTGCCACCACCATTCGGCAGGCAACCCTGGCGGCTCAGGCCAAGGAGGCTGCTCCGGTCGACACTTTCTACACCGTGGTACTGTGCAGCCGGGTAACGGTAAAAAATGCCACTCGCTATGTAGACCAGTTGACGGCCGAAGGTGTCAAGGGAGTCCAGGTACTTACCCGGGGGCGCCATACCAAGGTGATTATGGGCCGCTATACCACCGAGTGCGAGGCTCATGCCAAGGCTGCCGAGATAAACAGAAGCGGAGCCGTCAGCGGCTGCTGGGTAACTAAAGTGATAGATTAATGAAGCGTGTAAAGTGCCCTAAATGTGATAGTTATATCATGTTTGACGAGACTAAGTACAAGGACGGCCAGTCGCTTGTATTCGAGTGTGCTCAGTGTGGCAAACAGTTTGGCATACGTATGGGCGTCTCCAAGCTCCGCAATATACAGCGCGAAGAAAATCCTGACGAGAACAGTGCCGACGCCGCCTGTGGCTCACTGGTAGTCATCGAGAATGTGTTCCACTACAAGCAAGTCATCCCCCTGCAGATGGGCGACAACGTCATAGGCCGCTATATGAAGGGCTCGGGCATCAATTGCCCCATCGAGACGGTCGACCCCAGCATAGACATGCACCATTGTGTAATTACCGTGTCGCGCGACAAGCGGGGGCAGCTCAAGTACATCCTGCGCGATGGCCCCAGCTACACGGGCACCTTTGTAGACAATGAGATACTTGGCGACCGCGAGCGCCGTGTCATTACCGACGGCACCCTCTTCACCATCGGCGCTACCAGCATCATCCTGCGTACCCCCGGCGGCGAGGAGTAAGTCCCCTTGGCCCGTCGCACCCCATTCAGGCATAGCTAATTAGCAATTATTGGAACATGCCGGTAACAAAATCATCTCTTTACTGCCATTTCTAAAAAGAAAGTCGTATCTTTGCACTATTGTAAACAACTAAAGTGTAACGATATTGAAAGTAGCTATTATAAAGTATAATGCCGGAAATATCTTCTCGGTCGAGAACGCACTCAGACGGGTCGGCGTAGAGCCTATACTCACCGACGATGCCGACGTGCTGGCCTCTGCCGACAAGGTGCTTTTCCCCGGTCAGGGAGAGGCCAGTACCACCATGGCCTACATCAGGCAACATGGGCTGGACAGGGTGATACGCCAGTTGCGCCAGCCCGTCTTGGGCATCTGTATCGGCCAGCAGCTGCTCTGTGCCCACTCTGAGGAGGGCGACACCGACTGCATAGGCATCTTTCCCGTCAACGTAAAGCGTTTCGTTCCGCAGCGGCACGAAGAGAAAGTACCGGCCATGGGATGGAATACACTGTATGTCAAGGAGCCTGCGCCACTGCTTAAAGGGTTGGGCGAGCATCCATACGCCTACTTTGTACATAGCTACTACGTTCCCACCTGTCCGTGGACTACGGCTGAGTCGTTTTATATACACCCTTTCAGCGCCTGCCTGTGCAAGGACAATTTTTATGCTACCCAGTTCCATCCCGAGAAGAGCGGCAAGGTGGGCGAGCAGATATTACATAACTTTCTAAGCCTATGATAGAGCTCATTCCTGCTATAGACATTATCAATGGGCAGTGCGTAAGGCTTACCAAGGGCGACTACGATGCCAAGAAAGTGTACAGCAACGACCCTGTAGAGGTGGCACGCCGCTTTGAGCAGTTGGGGTTCAGGCGTCTGCACATCGTAGACCTTGACGGCGCCAAGTCCAAGCACATCGTTAACGACCGTGTGTTACGCGCCATCACCCAGGCCACCCGTCTTACCGTCGATTTTGGCGGTGGCATCAAGACCGAGGAAGACATCCGTAAGGCTTTTGACGCTGGGGCAGCCATGGTTACCGTGGGCAGCATAGCCGTGACCCACCCAGAACTGTTTCTGTCATGGTTAGAGCAGTTTGGGGCCGACCGCCTCATACTCGGAGCCGACGTACGCAATGGAAAAATATCTATTAATGGGTGGAAAGAAGACTCTACCGAAGATTTAACTACATTCCTTAAAAAATATATCACTCACGGTGTTAAGAATGTTCTGTGCACCGAGATTAGCAAGGACGGCACCTTGCAGGGACCAGCCTTTGGGCTCTATCGCGACATTATGCGCGCATACCCCCAGCTCCATCTCATAGCAAGTGGCGGCGTGTCTTCGGCCGACGACATCCGCCAGTTGGACCACGAGGGAGTTCCGGCCGTAGTCTTTGGCAAGGCTTTCTACGAAGGGCGTATCGACATCGGCCGCCTTGACCTGCCCCGTGGCCTGGCTAAGCGTATCATTCCCTGTCTGGACGTTAAGGACGGTATGACGGTCAAAGGCACCAACTTCGTGAACCTCCGTCAGGCTGGCGACCCCGTAGAATTGGGTAAGGCGTACAGCGATGCCGGGGCCGACGAACTCGTGTTCCTGGACATCACGGCCAGCGCCGAGGGGCGTAAGACCTTTACCGATATGGTAACCCAGGTGGCCCGGGAGATAAATATCCCCTTTACCGTAGGAGGGGGCATCAACGAACTGAGCGACGTGGAGCGGCTACTCTATGCCGGGGCCGACAAGGTAAGTGTCAATTCGGCAGCCATCAAGCGCCCTGAGCTCATCAGCGAGATAACCCGCAAGTTTGGCTCACAGGTATGCGTGTGTGCCATCGATGCCCGTTGCGATGACGGCGAATGGTACTGTTACGTCAAGGGTGGCCGTGAGCGCACCCCGCTACGTCTCCTTGACTGGGCCCGTGAGGCCCAGGAACGCGGGGCTGGCGAAATACTGTTTACCAGCATGAACCACGACGGTGTCAAGGATGGTTTTGCCAACGAGGCTTTGGCCCAGTTGGCCGATAGTCTCTCCATCCCCATTATAGCGAGTGGCGGTGCTGGCAGCATGGAGCATTTCCGTGATGCTTTTCTTTATGGAAAAGCTGATGCGGCCTTGGCTGCCAGCGTGTTCCACTTCGGCGAGATAGAAATACCACGACTCAAGGAATATCTGAGACAAGAAGGAATTAATGTACGAATATAATGATACCAATGGATATAGATTTTGAAAAAATGGGCGGTCTGGTACCCGCCATCATACAGGATGCCGTTACCAAGAATGTGCTGATGTTGGGATATATGAATCCCGAGGCTTATGCCAAGACCCTCGAGACGGGTAATGTGACATTCTGGAGCCGCTCGCGCCAGTGTCTGTGGACTAAGGGCGAGACTTCGGGCAACTTCCTGAAGTTAGCAAGTATTCAGGCAGACTGCGACAACGACACCCTGCTGGTCAAGGCTCATCCCATGGGTCCCACCTGTCACAAGGGAACGGACACCTGCTGGGGCGAAGCCAACACGATGGAGCAGGTAATCTTCCTGAAAGAGCTACAGGACTTTATAGACAAGCGCCACACGGAGATGCCGGAAGGCAGCTATACCACCAGCCTGTTCAGAAAGGGAGTTAACAAGATGGCGCAGAAAGTGGGCGAAGAGGCAGTGGAAACTGTCATCGAGGCGACCAACGGATCTAAGGAAAAACTGGTCTATGAGGCATCAGACCTACTGTACCATCTCATCGTGCTGCTTACCAGCCAGGGGCTGCGCATCGAGGACATAGCTGCCGAACTTCAGAAGCGGCACGACCCTGACTGGGACAAGAAACGCCGCATCGCCAAGGCCAACAGCTGATACTCCCATGACACTATAGTACACTATATACATTAATTATTGCTATGCTGATAGACTATCAACACGTAAATATATACCAGCAAGACAGTCTGGTACTCAAGGATGTTAACTTTCATGTCGACGAGGGCGAGTTCGTCTACCTCATCGGCAAGGTGGGCTCGGGCAAGAGTTCTCTTCTCAAGACCATCTACTGCGAGCTGGATTTGTATAAGGAAGACAGCGAAAAGGCCGAGGCGTTAGGGCGCAACCTGCTGACACTACGGCGCAAAGAGGTGCCCAACCTGCGCAAACAGATGGGCATCATATTCCAGGACTTTCAGCTGCTACACGACCGGACGGTGTACCAGAACTTGGCCTTTGTGCTCAAGGCTACCGGGTGGAAGGACAAGGCCAAGATAAACAGCCGCATAGACGAGGTGCTGACCCAGGTGGGACAGGCCGACAAGAAAGACAAGATGCCCCACGAACTTTCGGGTGGCGAGCAGCAGCGCGTGGTGATAGCCCGGGCCATGCTCAACCAGCCCCAGGTCATTATAGCCGATGAACCCACCGGAAACCTGGATCCCGAAACGGCCGACAATATCGTAAAACTCCTGAAGGACATCACCCAGACGGGCACTGCCGTCATCATGTCGACCCATAACATTCCCCTGCTTGACAAGTTTCCCGGCATTGTGTATCGCTGTAAGGACGGAGCGATAAGCGACGTGACCAACGAGTACAACAAGATGGATTTAAGCGAGGACGCCGAGGACAAGCATTGACACTCCAGGGTCACAGGCAGCCAATAGTAATAAACAACATTTCAATAACCATAATTACAAGTATTATGAAAGTAATGAAATTCGGAGGCACATCCGTGGGGTCGCCCGACCGCATGAAGCATGTAGCCTCGCTCGTTACCAGTACGAACGAGCCCGTATTCGTGGTTCTCTCCGCTATGAGCGGCACAACCAACAGTCTTGTCGAAATTAGCGATTATCTGTACAAGAAGAACCCCGAGGGGGCCAATGAGCATATCAACCAGTTGGAAAACACCTACATGAAGCATGTAGAAACCCTCTACAGTACAGACGAGTATAAGGAGAAGACCCGTACATTCCTGCACGATGAGTTCCACTATCTTCGCTCGTTTACTAAGGATCTCTTCACTTCCTTTGAAGAGAAGTCCATTGTTGCCCAGGGCGAAATACTCAGTACTAACATGATGGCCAACTATATGCAGGAACAGGGCATCGACGTATGCCTGCTCAGTGCGCTCGACTTTATGCGTACGGACAAGAATGTGGAGCCCGACCCTCAGTACATCAAAGAGAAACTCTCTGCCATTATGCAGGAGAACGCCGGCCACCAGGTGTACATCACCCAGGGCTTCATCTGCCGTAATGCCTATGGCGAGATAGACAATCTGCAGCGTGGCGGCAGCGACTATACAGCATCGCTGATAGGGGCCGCGATAGCTGCCGACGAGATACAGATATGGACAGATATCGACGGCATGCACAACAACGACCCGCGGATAGTGGATAAGACCGAGGCCATCCCTCAGCTCAATTTTGAAGAGGCTGCCGAGCTGGCTTACTTTGGAGCCAAGATACTCCATCCTACGTGTGTACAGCCCGCCAAGTATGCCGGCATACCCGTAAGGTTGAAGAACACGATGGATCCAGAGGCTCCGGGTACCATCATAGACAACGTTATCCTACACGGAAAGATCAAGGCCGTGGCAGCCAAGGACAATATAACAGCCATCAAGATTAAGTCGTCGCGTATGTTGCTGGCTACAGGTTTCCTGAGAAAGGTTTTCGAGATATTCGAGAGCTACCAGACCCCCATAGACATGATTGCCACCAGCGAGGTAGGCGTGTCGATGAGTATAGACAACGCCTCGCACCTCATGGATATAGTAGACGAACTGAAGAAGTACGGCACCGTGACCGTCGACTCTGATATGTGTATCATCTGCGTGGTGGGCGACCTGGACTGGAACAATGTAGGATTTGAGACCCTGGCCACCGACGCCATGAAGGACATTCCGGTACGCATGATATCGTATGGCGGCAGCAACTACAACATCTCGTTCCTCATAAAGGAAGCCGACAAGAAGCGGGCTCTTCAGAGCCTGAGCAATGTGTTGTTTAACAAATAAAAGACAGAACGCGTCGATAGCTAAAGACGCAACAAATATTCAGGATACAGTGAAAGGAACTTTTCCAACGGAGAAATTTCAGCATATAGAGACTCCGTTTTATTATTATGATACGGCCCTGTTGCGCAAGACCCTGCGCAGCATAGCCGAAGAGGCTGGGCGGCACCATTCGTTTATGGTACACTATGCCGTAAAGGCCAACGCCAACCCAAAGATACTCAACATTATCTGCCAGGCCGGCTTGGGTGCCGACTGTGTAAGCGGCGGAGAGATAGAGGCGGCCTGTAAGGCTGGATTTGCCCCCGACAAGATAGTATATGCCGGTGTTGGCAAAGGCGACTGGGAGATTAAACTCGGGCTGGACAAGGATATATTCTGCTTCAATGTAGAGAGCCTGCCCGAGCTTGAGGTTATCAATGAGCTGGCTACCGCGGCCAACAAGGTGGCCCGCGTATGCCTGCGCATCAACCCCAATGTGGGCGCGCACACCCATGCCAATATCACCACAGGGCTGGCCGAAAACAAATTTGGTATCGCCATGGGCGATATGTACGACGTGATAGACCGTGCCAGGGCCATGGGCCATATAGAGTTTAAGGGACTGCATTTCCACATAGGCTCGCAGATACTGGATATGGGCGACTTCGAGGCGCTCTGCAACCGTATCAACGACCTGCAGCGCGAACTGGAACAGCGCCACATCCAGATAGAGAATATCAATGTCGGCGGCGGGCTGGGCGTCGACTATACCCATCCCAACCGTGTACCCATACCCGATTTTAAGGCTTATTTCGACTGCTATGCACACCATCTGGAACTGCACGAAGGCCAGCGGCTGCACTTCGAGCTGGGCCGGGCTGTCGTAGCCCAATGTGGCTCGCTCATAACCCGCACCCTCTACGTCAAGCAGGGCACCCACAAGCAGTTTGCCATAGTCGATGCCGGTATGACAGACCTCATACGCCCCGCCCTGTACCAAGCCTATCATAAGATAGAGAACATTACAAGCGACCAGGCCATCGAGACTTACGACGTGGTGGGCCCCATCTGCGAGTCGAGCGATGTGTTTGCCAAGGCGGTAGACCTCAACAAGACCTGCCGTGGCGACCTGCTGGCCCTGCGTAGTGCCGGTGCCTATGGCGAGATTATGGCCAGCCAGTACAACTGCCGTAAGCTGCCCAAGGGATATATTACCGAAGATTTATGATTATAGATACGCTCTCGATAATAGGTATGGCGGTGACCGTGGTCATGGCCGTGCTGTCGCTGTGGTGCAGCCCTTTCAGGCGGAAGCTCAGGGTGGCCACGGTTGACAGTCCCACGGTGCCACAGCCCCTCTCGCTGATATTGATGACCCATGGCAACACCCAGGCGTTAGCAGACAGTCTACCCCTGTGGCTCAATCAGGAATATGCTGCCGACCTGCAGATAACTGTCGTGGTCGACGAGGGCGACCATCAGGCCGAGGACATCATCAAGCGGCTCAGTGGCAACCGCCGGCTCTATTCTACCTTCGTCCCTCAGAGCTCGCGCTACATGAGTCGCCGTAAGTTGGCCGTCACCCTGGGTGTCAAGGCTGCCCGCCATGACTGGGTACTGCTGGCCGATGCCGATTGTCGCCCGTCTTCGCCCCAATGCCTGACGGCGATAATGAGTCATTGCCTGTCAGAGGGGGCCAATCTGATAATGGTCCCTGTGTACTATGACGGGGCGAGCCGTGGTTTCTATCAGTTTGAGCGTCTACACCGCGCCCTCTACTACATAGGTCGCGCCCTGCGTGGCCGCGCCTATAGCACCAACTCTCATTGCCTGGCGTTCCGTAAGCGCCAGTTTATGGACGGCCAGGGATTTTTAGGCAGTCTGCACCTGCTGTGGGGCGAGTATGCCACCCTGGTCAACAAGTATGCCGCCCCCCACGCTACCGCCATCGCCTTAGAGGATGAGGCGCTGATTACCCAGCGCAAGCCCACCACCGCCGAATGGCGCAAGGAGCAGGTTCGGGCCCTCGACACCAACCGCCATCTGAGCCATGGCGGCTTGTACCATGCTGTGTACAGGCTGGACCAGACGGTGCTGTACTTGGCTTATCTACTCCAGATAGCCATCAGCGTATATGGCGCGCTCACCCAGCGATGGGTGATGATGGGCATAGCCACCATGATGCTGATTCTTACGATAGTGGTTCGCTTCCTGTGGATAAGAAGAACCATACGCACCCTGAATATTCCTATGAAACTGTGGGCTACGCCTTTCTATGAACTGCGCATTACAGGTCATAACGCCTTGACATGGCTTAGACACCGCCTGACGGACAAGACCGAATTTACCAGTCACAAGCTATGAATATAGTACTCTACATCTCTGAGCCGTTGTACCATACTGAACCGTACAGGCAGCTGGCCGACTATTTGGTAAGTTTGCTGCCCGATGGGGCGCATATCCTGCACCGCGGAGAGATACCAGTAGAGCCTTATTCATTAGTTCACTTCTTAGGGTGTCCCGACTTTCAGATGGCGAGAGCCTTTAGGTGGGCCGCGCGACAGCAAGTGGCCACCGTCTTCTCTCCCTTAGGCTGCTTACAGCCATGGGCAACCCATGGGCACCCCGCCCTGGCAGCCAAGCGGGCCCTGCTGGTCAAGGGGGCAGTCATGCAGGCCGATGCCATCCATGCCTGGAGCGAGGCCGAGATGGACACCCTGGACACGCTGAGGTGGAACAGCCGTGTGGCGCTGATACCCAATGCTGTCGTAACCCAGTCGATAACCGCCGAGGAGATGGGCCGGCGTTTCCACACATTCTATCAGAAGGTCATCGACTCCAATGTAGTCAGGCTACTGCCTGCCCACCTACGCCAGCTGGCTTACGGCCTCTTGCAGATAGGTCTGGAGCCCAACCTGCTGCATCAGGAGGAGGTGTGCCGTCCCATACGCGAGGCTGCCGGTCAGTGTGGCGATGCCGATTGGCGTATGCTCATGCTCTTCGCTTACGACGAGCGTATCACCCCGTATCTGCACACGGGGGCCAGCCGTCTCGGCCTGACCATCCCACCCTTTGAGATAGATGCTATAGACCGCTACGATGCCGTGGCCCCCTACCCCGACAATGACTTGCCCTCCGAACAAGACGACAGCACCTCGCTGCTCTTCAGTGCTATCCGGCAGTTAGCAGGCGAGGTGCGTAAGCATCGGGCCCCATTGTGTCACTACGCACAGCTGTACCAACTGCTCCGCCATACAGACTACGACGAGCAGCTGCTGGCGCAGCGGCTCACCAAGCAGCATCTCTACAAGGCCACCCGGCGGCTGATGGAGCAGATGCAGACTATAACCAGACTGACCGAAGGCTACAATCCACTTGCCATCCTGTAACCGACGGCCATACTTTTCGCCAGGATGTGCCCATAGGCGGATTGTCCTTTCTTTAGCAGCCTCTTTTCAAGTCCTATACACACATTCCCTATTTTTACTGGTAATCGCGGATGAGCTAAAGAGCCGAAAACATCGTTGCTGTAACCATAGCATGAGCTGTGAAAAACCTTTACACGCGCCTGTATATTTATGCAAAACGAGCGATGATAATGTATAAATATACAGCCATAATGCCCGTTTAACGGGGCATCATTTTCGGAATTTTCTAACAAACCAGGACGATTTTCGGGGCTGTCTGGGCCATTTTGGAGCATCTCGATGGCGGTAAAAGTAACAACCTTTTACAAAATAGAGGCATTTTGCGCATTTTCCGAGCCTGTTTTCGGCTCTTTTGAGGATGGTTTCCAGAGTCACCGCGATGGTCATTTTTTCGCTCGCGATGGTCATTAGAAACGTAATGACCATCGCGAGCGAAAAAATGACTGTTTTCAGGTGGTCTGAGAATTGGCTTTTTCGCCACCGCTGCCCCCTCGGCGAGCATACAGACAAACGGCAGAAGGCCGAACGCCCCCTGCCCGATGCCGAAACGGCAGAAATGTATATTTATACATTGTCAGAAAAAACTTTACAGGCACTAAAAAGGGCTGGCCCGTACCCATACGAACCAGCCCTAATGGCCTATAGAGAAACTCTAAGCCATCCCGTTATAGAAAAAACTACTGATGAGGTTCCAGTTTGTTATATTCCTCATCGCTCACTGGCTCCAGCCACTCGTTACTCAGGTCGCTGCCGGGAACAGAGAAAGCCAGATGGGCAAACCAGCTGTCGGCAGCGGCACCATGCCAGTGCTTGACATTGGCAGGGATGTGGATAACCGTGCCGGGCAGTATCTCTACTGCGGGCTTGCCCTCCTCCTGGTACCAGCCACGGCCAGCCACGCCGATGAGCATCTGGCCGCCGCCCTTAGAGGCGTGGTGTACGTGCCAGTTGTTGCGGCACCGGGGCTCGAAGGTAACATTGGACACCGCCACCTGCTCGGCAGAGATGGGGGCCAGGTAGCTGTTGCCCGTAAAGTACTTGGCATAAGCCGTATTGGGCTCGCCAACGGGGAAAATCATGCTGCGCTGAAACTCAGCCTTGGCATCGGTGGCCGTAACGTCGTCGCCCCAGACTTCCTTGGCATAGCGGAAAGCGGCCCAAGCCTTGGGCCAGCCGGCGTAAAAGGCCACATGGGTAATTATCTCTGCTATCTCGGTACGGGTAATGCCGTTGGCCCGTGCCGTCTGGAGGTGATAAGCGAGCGATGAGTCGGTGATGCCCTGGCTGATGAGGGCCGTGATGGTTACCAGGCTACGGTCGCGAAGGCTCAGCTTGTCCGTGCGGCTCCAAACCTCGCCAAACAGGACATCATCGTTCAACTCTGCAAACTTGGGAGCAAAGGCGCCCAACTGGGTGCGTCCTGCTGTCTGTTTTATTTTCTCTTGTGCCATAATAGATGTATAATTTAATAAGCACGCCATAAGCATGCACGAAATAGTTCTTGTCTTCATTTTCGCCGGAGTTATCGTTCTGGATGCAAAATTAGCTCCTTTCCCCGCAGGAGATAGTACCATTTTTTACGTATTTTGTGAACATATTACAGAAGTGGCCTGCGAGATGGTGGTAATGAGCAGAAAATGCGTAATTTTGCATCAGAATTATAATCAATACGGCTATGGACGATATAATCAAACTGAACACGATAGACGCATACAACGAGCTGTTCGGGCTGGAGACCATGAACCCCTTAGTGGCTGTGATAGACATGACCAAGGCTACCCGCATGCCCGAGCACTTCACCCTGAACTATGGCATCTACGCCCTCTTCCTGAAAGATACCAAGTCGTGCGACATCCGCTACGGCCGCCAGCCTTACGACTACCAGCAGGGCACCATTACGAGCTTCGCCCCCGGCCAGGTTGTCGAGACCACCATCGTTCCCGGCAGTCGCCCGTCGGCCCGTGGCCTGCTCTTCCATCCCGACTTGATAAAGGGGACACCGCTGGGACGCGAGATACACAACTACTCGTTCTTCTCGTACAGCTCTAACGAGGCCCTGCACCTGTCAGACGAGGAGCGCACCATCTTTACAGACTGCCTGCGCAAGATAGAGATGGAGCTGAACAGCCCCATAGACAAGTTTAGCAAGACACTTATCGCCAACAACATCGAGCTGATACTCAACTACTGTATGCGGTTCTACTCGCGCCAGTTTGTTACCCGCACGGTCTCTAACAGGGACGTGCTCAGCAAGTTTGAAGCCCTGCTCCACGACTACTTTAACAGCAACAAGCCCAAGGAACAGGGCCTGCCCAGCGTGAAATACTTTGCCGAGCAGGTCTTCCTGTCGCCCAACTATTTCGGCGACCTGGTCAAGAAAGAGACCGGCATGACCGCCCAGGACTATATACAGGCCCACATCATAGACAGGGCCAAGCAGATGCTCCTGGGAACCGACAAGACCGTCAACGAGATCTCCTATGAGCTGGGGTTCCAGTACTCGCAGCACTTCAACCGCATGTTTAAGAAGAATACCGGCGAGACACCGGCCTCGTACCGTAAATATACGGCATGACGAACCGGTGTTGCTGTTATCCCCATGCCCATGTGGGCACGTTGGGCGACTGTACCGCGGCCGACCTGGCCGGCCGCTACGTGGTGGTAGTACAGGAGCGCGACTGCCCCAACCACACTGGGCAGACTACCTGCGACTTCCAGGATGCCCACGTGTCCTTCTTCAGGCCGGGGCACGACAGCCTGTCGCGCCCCGGCCTGATGGGCGGCCAGAGTCTGGTTCTCGCCTTCGACAGCGACATCTTGGCCAACGATGCCGACGGGCTGGGCGGCTACACCTTTTTCTATTATCAGTATAGCGAGTCGCTCCATCTGTCCAACAGGGAAAAACTGAGGTTCAAGAAGTTGCTCCACGATATAGAGGAAGAGATAAGCTACGCACAGGATGAGTACACCAACACCCTGACGGCCTACAGGATAAAGATACTGTTAGACTACTGTCGGCGCTTCTACCACCGGCAGTTTCTTACCCGCTGTCTCATTATCGACAGTGCCTACCGCGAGCTGCAGCACCTTATCGACGACTATCAGCAGAGCGACCACTACTCGCCCTGTCTGCCAGCTACCCTTCAGGCGCAGTTTGCCCAGCGTCTCGGCATGTCGGAAACCTATCTCGACGACCTGGTCAAGGCCAAGACCGGCACCAACTTCAAGCAGTTTATGAGCCTGCGCATCATCAAGTTGGCCGAGCATCTGCTGGCCGACACCGACCTGCCTGTCAAGGCCATAGCCCAGCGGCTCAACTACCCTACTCTCCAGTGCTTCTGTAGCCACTTTGCCAGCATACGTCTGTGTTCGCCGTCAGCTTTCAGGGCCAAGCTGCGCCCCACCGAGGACTGACGGACACCGCCGTCGACCACCCACTTTTTTAATCCGGTTCCCCTAAAAAACTGGTGAAATAGTTTGCAGAGTGTACCATTTGCCGTAACTTTGCAGTATGTGTCACTCGGTATAGGCCCACCATGGCACCGCTATCGGCCACCATGGTTGCCATACCTTTATAATATAGATAAGGAGGCTATCATATATATATGAATGACTGGTTACACTTCACCGCCGAGGAGAAGAGAGCGGCGGTACAGCTCTACACAACGATTAAGGATAACATAGCCGATTCGCTCGCCCCTGGCGACGAGCAGCTCATACGCCGCCACGTGCTTCAGGCCATAGCCAGCCATCAGTTACAGCGCGACATATTCGGCCTGAACCCCATCCTGATGGCCTTGCAGACAGCCAACCTGGCCTCTGCCGAGATAGGACTCAAGCGCGATGGCGTGTTTGCCATCCTCCTGTATTCCAACATACTCTGCGGTTTTGAGACCGTCGACCAGATTAGCGATAGCTTTGGCGACAGCGTGGCAGCCATCCTGCGCGGCCTGTGCCGCATACACGACCTGTATAAGAAAAACCCGGTCATAGAGAGCGAGAACTTCCGCAACCTGTTGCTGACCTTTGCCGAGGACATGCGCGTAATACTCATTATGATAGCCGACAGGGTGAACCTGATGAGACAGATACGCGATACCACCCACGAGGAGGCCAAGCGAGAGGTAAGCGAGGAGGCCAGCTATCTATATGCCCCCCTGGCCCACAAACTGGGCCTGTATAAGCTGAAGAGCGAGCTCGAAGACCTCAGCCTGAAGTATCTGGAGCACGATGCTTACTATATGATAAAAGAGCATCTCAATGCTACCAAGCGCTCGCGCGATGCCTATATAGAGCGCTTCATAGCCCCTATCGCTCAGAAGCTAACCGAGGCTGGGCTCAAGTTTCACATGAAGGGCCGTACCAAGAGCATCCACTCCATCTGGCAGAAGATGAAGAAACAGAAGTGCGACTTCGAGGGCATCTACGACCTCTTCGCCATCCGTATTATCCTCGATTCGCCCCTTGATAAGGAAAAGATGCAATGCTGGCAGACGTTCTCTATCGTCACCGATATGTATCAGCCCAATCCCAAACGGCTCCGCGACTGGATCAGTGTACCCAAATCCAATGGCTATGAGTGTCTGCACATTACCGTGTTGGGGCCCGAGAACAAGTGGGTAGAGGTCCAGATACGTACAGAGCGTATGGACGAGATAGCCGAGCACGGACTGGCAGCCCACTGGCGGTACAAGGGGGTGAAGAGCGAGGGCGGACTGGACAACTGGCTGGCCAGCATACGGGCTGCCTTGGAGGCCGGCGACGACCTGCAGGTAATGGATCAGTTCAAAATGGACCTGGCTGAGGATGAGGTGTATGTGTTTACCCCTAAGGGCGACTTGCTCAAATTTCCACAGGGTGCCACCGTACTTGACTTTGCCTACTACGTACATACCGGGGTGGGCAACAGCTGTGTCGGGGCCCGGCTTAACGGCAGGATAGTGTCTATCCGCGAGACCCTGCACTCGGGCGACACGGTGGAGATACTTACCCAGAGCAACCAGAAGCCCAAGGCCAACTGGCTCAACATCGTTAAGACGGCCAAGGCCAAGGCCAAGATAAAACTGTCTATCAAGGAGACACAGGCCAAGGAGGGACTGTTGGCCCGCGAGATGCTGGAACGCCGCTTTAAGAACCGGAAAATAGAAGTAGACGAGACCACCATGAACCTGCTTATCAAGAAGTTGGGGTTCAAGGAGCGTTCGGACTTCTATAAGCAGGTGGCCGAGGGCAAGCTCGACTTTAATAGTATTATAGAAAAGTATATCGAGGTACGCGACCACCAGCTCAATATCAACAGCCAGCGCACCGTCCAGTCGGCCGAGGACTTCAGCTACGAGCGCCCTGCCTCTGACAAGACGGTCGACAACGACGACGTGCTGGTCATAGACCGTAATCTCAAAGGCATAGACTACAGTCTGGCCAAATGCTGTCACCCCATCTATGGTGATGATGTCTTCGGGTTTGTAACCGTCTCAGGCGGTATCAAGATACACCGCAAGGACTGCCCCAATGCCCCCGAGCTTCTGCGCCGTTTCGGCTACCGTATAGTCAAGGCCCGCTGGAGCGGCAAGGGCAACTCTAAGTACAGCATCACCCTGCGTATCATAGGCAATGACGACATCGGCATAGTGAGCAACATCACCAATATCATTTCCAAGGAAGAGAAAATCGTAATGCGTAGCATCAATATTGACAGCAACGATGGCCTCTTCAGTGGCAACCTGGTTGTGATGATTGACGACACCTCCAAGATGGCTAATCTTATTAAGAAATTACAGACTGTCAAGGGTGTCAAGTCGGTAACCAGGCTCTAACCCAGCTTAGCGCCCTTGTGGCCCGAGTGTAGGCTGGCATCCACCATACGGATGCCCTCCTCGGTACACATGCCACGTACGATGACCAGGAATACGGTCTCAAACAGCGTCTCAAAGGCATAGTCGCGGTACATCTTGGTTTCCAGGATGTGCTTCATCATAAAGTGCCCTATCGAGGAGATAATCTCAAAGTTGACATCTTTTCTGAACAGCCCCTCCTCGACACCCTGCCTGAAGAAAGTCTTGGCCTCCCTGTCGCGCTCTTTGCGCCTGGATACCATCAGCTTTACCACTTTGTCGTACTTGGGTATTTCCAGCAGAAACGCAGGGTTGATTTTGGAAAAGAAGCCTACCTGTATATAGTACGACTCCATCATTACCTCGACCACATTGTGGTTGCCTTCCTCGGC
Organism: uncultured Prevotella sp.; assembly: GCA_934183135.1. GTDB lineage: Bacteria > Bacteroidota > Bacteroidia > Bacteroidales > Bacteroidaceae > Prevotella. The sequence goes on along the minus strand of CAKPRX010000028.1, from coordinate 6,633 downwards.
ATACCTCTTCAGATAGTTGTCAATATACTCCTCGGCCTCCTTGAGCCCCTCGTACAGCAGTTCCTCCTTGTCCTGGCAAATCTCGTACAGCGTACGCTTCGAGATGCCCAACTGCCGGGCTATGTCGTCCATCTTTACGTTTTTGATGCCTCTGAGCATGAATTGCTCCATGGCAGTTTTGAGAATTTTGCCTTTCAGTTCTTTCCGATAAAGGGTAATCATTGCCATAACAGATAACTTTGCTTTGAATTTGAGTACAAAAGTATAAAAAAAAAGTAAAAAACTTAATTCTGTTTGGTGGTTTTTTATTAACTTTGTGTCAGATAAATTTCAGTTGGTAACAAACAAACAACATAATATTATGGTCAAGATTACTAAAGAGGCCGCTCTCGAATATCACGAGAACGGCAGACCTGGAAAAATTGAGGTCAAACCCACTAAGCCATTCCACACCCAGACAGACCTGAGCTTAGCCTATTCGCCAGGCGTGGCTTTCCCCTGCCTTGAAATTCAGAATAATCCGGATGATGCTTACAAGTATACAGACAAAGGCAACCTGGTGGCCGTTATCTCTAACGGTACCGCCGTGCTTGGCCTCGGCGACATAGGTGCCCTTAGCGGCAAGCCGGTTATGGAGGGCAAGGGTCTGCTCTTCAAGATATACGGAGGCATCGATGTGTTTGACATCGAGGTGGCCGAGAAAGACCCGGAGAAGTTCTGCGAGGCTGTAGAGCGCATAGCTCCGTCCTTTGGCGGTATCAACCTGGAGGATATTAAGGCCCCGGAGTGCTTCTATATAGAGGAGAGGCTGAAGAAGAACCTGGACATCCCTGTAATGCACGACGACCAGCACGGTACGGCCATCATCAGTGCCGCCGGCCTGAAGAACGCCCTTGAGGTGGCCGGTAAGGACATCTCCAAGGTACACATCGTGGTCAACGGTGCCGGCGCAGCTGCCATTAGCTGTACCAAGTTGTACGTGGCCCTGGGCGCACGCAAGGAGAATATCGTAATGCTCGACTCCAAGGGTGTCATTACCTCTGACCGCACTAACCTGACCCCACAGAAGGCTCTCTTTGCCACAGACCGCCGCGATGTACATACCCTGGAAGAGGCTATTAAGGGTGCCGATGTCTTTGTAGGTCTGTCTAAGGGCAATGTTCTGTCACAGGACATGATACGGTCTATGGCTGCCAGCCCTATCGTGTTTGCCCTGGCCAACCCTGTGCCTGAGATAAGCTACGAGGATGCCATGGCCAGCCGTCCTGACGTACTGATGTCTACCGGCCGAAGTGACTATCCCAACCAGATAAATAACGTCATCGGTTTCCCCTACATCTTCAGAGGTGCGCTCGATGTACATGCGCGTGCCATCAATGAGGAGATGAAGATGGCTGCCGTAAAGGCTATAGCCGACTTGGCCAAACAGCCTGTGCCCGATGTGGTTAACGAGGTGTACCATGTTAACGAGCTTACATTTGGCCCCAGCTACTTTATACCGAAGCCCGTTGACCCCCGACTGATAACCGAGGTAAGTGCCGCCGTGGCTAAGGCAGCCATAGAAAGTGGCGTGGCCCGCACCCCCATTACCGACTGGGACGCATACAAGGACCGTCTGCGCCAGTTGCTGGGCCAGGAGACCAAGCTCACCCGCAACCTGCACGCTACAGCTGCCATGCACCCACAGCGTGTGGTATTCGCCGAGGGTGGGCACCCCACGATGATGAAGGCTGCCGTCCAGGCATTTCAGGAGGGCATCTGCCAGCCCATCTTGCTGGGCAACCCAGACCGTCTGGCCCGTCTGGCCAACCGTCTGAAACTCGACCTCTCCCATATAGAGATAGTCGATATGCGTGCCGACAAGGAACAGGGCCGCCGCGCTACCTACGCCAAGCACCTGGCTGAGAAGCGCGCCCGCCAGGGTTATACCTTCGAGGAGGCTTACGACAAGATGTATGAGCGCAACTACTTCGGTATGTCTATGGTTGAGCAGGGCGATGCCGACGCATTCATTACAGGTCTTTATACCAAGTACTCTAACACCATAAAGGTGGCCAAGGAGGTGGTAGGCATACAGCCTGAGTACAATACGTTTGCCACCATGCACATACTGAATACCAAGAAGGGAACCTACTTCATCGCGGATACGCTCATTAACCGTCATCCGGATCAGAATGTACTCTACGATGTAGCCCGGCTTAGCTCCAAGGCTGTCAAGTTCTTCAATGTGGACCCCGTGATAGCCATGATAAGTTATTCTAACTTCGGTACCGACGAGGTGGGCAGTCCGCAGAAGGTACATTCTGCCGTGGCTCAGCTGCAGCACGACTTCCCGGACATGGCGGTAGACGGTGAGATGCAGGTGAACTTCGCCCTGAACAGGGAGTTGCGCGATGACAAGTATCCGTTTAACACCCTGAAGGGCAAGGATGTCAATACACTGATATTCCCCAACATGAGCAGTGCCAACGGTAGCTACAAACTGTTGCAGGCCCTTGACCCCGACGCTGAGATTATAGGCCCCATCCAGATGGGTCTGAACAAGCCTATACACTTCACCGATTTCGAGAGCTCGGTACGCGATATCGTCAATATCACCGCTGTGGCTGTGATAGATGCTTATGTAGAGAAAATCAAGAGCAAGGGGGGCTGAACTGTTGACCCTCACGGCTATCAGGCCGACCACTTACCAAGTCCTGCCATCGTGTCAACACGACTATGATGGCAGGACTTGTCGTTTAAGGACACTCCTCCTGCCCGGATAGTCATCAGAGATAAAAAACTGGAAAAAAACAGGGGGCTTCAGTGAAACTTTCGGGGCACTTGAAACGTCTTATCTATAAAAACCTATATTAATTTACAGATATGTTACTAAGTACAACACCGACCATAGAGGGTCATCCTATTAAGGAGTACAAGGGCGTGGTTTCGGGCAACGTCATCATCGGAGCCAATTTCGTGAAAGACTTTTTAGCCGGAATACGTGATGTGATAGGCGGACGCAGCGGCAGCTATGAGAAGGTACTCCGCAAGGCCAAGGAAAAGGCCATCAACGAGATGGTGGCCGATGCCGTAAGTGTGGGAGCCAATGCCATCGTGGGTATCGACTTTGACTACGAGACCGTAGGGGCCAACGGCTCTATGATTATGGTCGCCGTAAGCGGTACGGCCGTAGAACTCTGACCTGCAGAAACGGTACCACGACATACAGGCCACGCCACTGCCACTGCGCTCTGCAATGCGGGGCAGGGCGTGGCCTTATACATTATTTAATATATAGGCGCGCAAGGCGGTGGCACTTTTTAACGTTTTTCATAGTGCCCATGGTAAAAAATAAAGTAATTTTGCATACGCTAAACGATAATAGATATGCACGCATCAGAACTTATATTTTTTGCCGGTTTCATCGTATTCATCATAGCCATCCTGCTGGTAGACATGCTGGTCATAGACCGCAAGGCCCATGTGGTGTCTATCCGCGAGGCTGGGACGTGGACAGCGGTATGGATAGTATTGGCCCTGCTGTTTGGGGTGTTCCTATGGTTTCATGGCGACCTGATACATGGCATACACACCTACGAAGACCTGCAGGAGGTAACGCGGCGCTACGCATCGCACCTCAACCTGACGGGGCATAGCCTGGCCAGTGGCATAGAACTGTACCGTCATAACATGGCCATGGCCTATATCACGGGCTATCTTATCGAGAAAATGCTCTCGGTAGACAACCTATTTGTGATGATGATGATATTCACCTCGTTTCAGGTTCGCAACACAGAGTATCAGCACGTGCTCAACTGGGGAATATTCGGCGCCATCATTATGCGCTTCATCTTTATCTTCGCTGGGGCTGCCATCATCAGTAAGTTTGAGTGGCTGCTCATGGTGTTTGGCTTCTTCCTGCTATACAGTGCCGTAAGCATGTTCCTGAACCGTAACAAGAAAGAGACGGTCGACGTGACCCACCACCCCATCGTCCGTTTTCTGTCCAAGCATTTCAGAGTGTATCCCCAGTTTGCTGGTGACAACTTCCTGGTCAAGGCGGTGAAGACGGCCGACGGCTACCAGTTGGTGGGGCGCCACCAGCGTGGGCTGTGGTGTATCACCCCGCTGTTAGTCACGGTGGTGGTCATCGAACTGAGCGACTTGCTATTTGCCTTTGACAGCATACCGGCTGTATTCTCGGTCTCGCTCGACCCCTACGTCGTCTTTTTCTCCAACATCTTCGCCATATTGGGCCTGCGAGCCATGTTTTTCCTGCTCGCAGCCATCGCCGACCGTTTCCGTTACCTCAAGACGGGCGTATGTCTGCTCTTGTTGTTTATCGGAGTCAAACTCATCATTGGCCAGTTTGTCCACATCGGCAACGTGTGGTCCCTGGCGTTCATCCTCGTGGTGCTGGTAGGCAGTATCGCGCTGTCGGTACTTATCCCGGCCAAGGATAAATCTGAAGAAGTCGTTGATAAATAAGTAGGTAGAACGTGGTGAATAAGACTAAGCGTGCCGTCATCCGTATAGAGGATGGCGTATGTACCGGCCAGCCATGTGGGCTGCGTAGCCCTTTCTCGCTCACTCTGTATGATGGCTGCCAGTATGCCATAGTGGGCCGCAACGGTGCCGGTAAGTCGCTGCTGGCAGACATCCTCCGTGGCCGTCGTAGTCTGCAGATACCCCAGCCTTACTATGACTTCGGACCCGATGCCAAGGAGTATGTGGCCGACAATATCCAGTATATCGCCTTCAGGGACTCGTATGGCAGCGCCGACCGTAACTACTATATGGATCAGCGCTGGAACTCGCAGGAGATAGACCCTGACACCCCCACGGTGGGCGACCTGCTTGACCGTGCTTTTGCTGCCTCGGGCCAGCCGACAGAGGAACGCGTCCAACTGCGGAACCAGCTGTACGACCTGTTCCAGATACAACCGCTGCTGGACAAGTACGTTATACTGCTGTCCAGCGGTGAGCTGCGTAAGTTTATATTAATCAAGGCCCTGTTCAAGCAGTCCAAGGTACTCATCATAGACAATCCTTTCATAGGGCTCGATGCCGGTAGCCGTCAGCTACTGGCCACGATACTGCGTACCATGGCCGGCCAGACGAGGCTTATGCTTATACTGGTACTGGCCAAAACGGCCGATATACCAGACTTTATCACTCATGTTATAGAGGTGAGCGAGGGCACGGTGATGGCTCCGCAGACACGGGCTGAATACCTGTCGGCCCATAGGCCGGTGACTACCCCTGTGCTGAGTGCAGTCAGGCGTCAGGCCCTGATAGACCTGCCACCACGCACCACCGACTACCATGCCACCGAGGTGGTCAGGCTCAACCGGGTAAGCATACGCTATGGTACTCGGACCATCCTGAAAGACCTGTCGTGGGTGGTACGTAACGGAGAGCGCTGGGCACTGCGTGGCGAGAACGGAGCGGGCAAAAGTACGCTGCTCTCCATCGTGTATGCCGACAACCCCCAGAGCTATGCCTGCGACATAGCCCTCTTTGGCAGGAAGCGCGGCTCGGGCGAGAGTATATGGGAAATCAAGAAACATATCGGCTATGTGTCGCCCGAGATGCACCGTGCCTACCAACGCGACATGGCTGCTATCTGCATTGTGGCCAGCGGACTCAAGGACTCCATCGGATTGTACACAACACCCAAGGACGGCGAGTACGGTCAGTGCCGGTGGTGGATGGAGCTGTTCGGGATAGGCTCATTGGCCGAACGGTCGTGTATGTCGCTGTCAAGCGGCCAGCAACGGTTGGTACTGCTGGCACGGGCATTTGTCAAAGACCCGGAATTGTTGATATTAGATGAGCCGCTGCATGGACTGGACGAGCAGAACAGCCAGATGGTAAAAGAAATTATCAACGCCTTTTGCCTACGCAGCAACAAGACGTTGATAATGGTTACTCACTATGATGAAGAGTTACCCGCGTGTATAACAGACACGCTGGTGCTCAAGCGTAATCGCTAACACTACATCCCTGAGTACTTACGCAGGGCACCCAGCAGTTCGTTGTTTTCGTTCTTGGTACCCACGGTGATGCGCAGGCAGTTGCCACACAGGCTCACCTTGGTACGGTTTCGCACGATGATGCCTTCGCGTACCAAGTAGTCATAGATAGCCCGGGCATCGGTGACCTTAGCTAAGAAGAAGTTGGCATCAGTAGGATAGACACCGATACAACAGGGCAACTCGCTGAAAGCATTAGCCAGCTGGGTGCGCTCGGCCCGTAGGATGCGGACCCACTGGTCTACGGCATAGGGGTCGGCCAGCATTTCCAGTGCTTTCTGTTGAGTCAGGTAGTTGATGTTATACGGATATTTCACCTTGTTAAACAGACCGATGATGTCCTTGCTGGCAAAGGCCATGCCCAGTCGGATGGCCGCGCAGCCCCATGCCTTGCTCATGGTATTGAGCACAATGATATTAGAAAACTCGGAAATGCGCGAACGCCATGAACGTGCCTTAGTAAAGTCAGAATAAGCCTCGTCTACAACGACAATGCCTTCAAACTGGCGCAACACCTTCTCCACCTCTTCCGCATTCATCAAGTTGCCAGTAGGATTGTTTGGCGAACAAATCCATATCAACTTAGTATTACCATTGCAAGCTGCAAGTATGGCAT
>CAKPRX010000027.1 GCA_934183135.1 uncultured Prevotella sp. | reverse complement strand
GGCAAAATCCTGGGCAACTTTTTGTTGCTCAGGTACTTAAAAAGTTTAATTTATAATAGTGTTGCGGAAATAAGGGTCTGCTATAATTTTCAAATTTAGGGAAAACAAATTTTCCTTGTGAACGGACAGTCTGAAGAAGGTGCCTTGATGCGGAAACATATTCCACCGCCATATATCCTTCCCGGGAGCCTTTGGCATGCGATCAAAAATCCCCTCTCTGACAAAACAACGTACGCCGCCTGCAATCAAAGTCTCTCCCCTATCGTCATACCAGTCGAGCACCTCTTCCACCGTGGTGGGGCGGAAGAAATAGTCACCTGCATTCATAAAAAGCACCCATTCACCCGTGGCAACACGGACACCTTTGTTCATAGCATCATAGATGCCTTTGTCTGGTTCTGACACCCAGTAGGCCAGACGGCCAGCATAGCGTTCTATCACCTGTCGTGTGCCGTCAGTGCTGTTACCGTCAATGACGATATACTCAAGGTTGGGATAAGTCTGCTTAAGCACATTGCGCAGGGTGCTTTCTACCAAGTCAATACAATTATAAGTGACAGTAACGACTGACACCTTAGGAAACTTATGCATCATCTCGACAACTTATTTTGAGAGTTTCGTCCTGACATAAAAATAGCGTTTGAAGGCAAACCAATAGTCACCGATAGTAAGGTATTTCCATATCGTGCATATCTCGCCGTATTTCTGCATACCATGCTTACGCAACAATGTCCTCAACTGACCTATAGATATTTGTTCACTATACAGTGCAAGAACCGTGCGGGCAATGCGATGCCGCATCTTGACTTGAAGCTGCGGATACGGACGGCACACATCGGTTATTATCCTGTTGGCCATGATAATACTCTCTATCTGCGGGGGGGCGTACACACGCTGCGTGGAAGACAATTTGTTTTCATAGTAGTGGTAAACCACAGCGTCAACAGGCACTATCACACGGGCATTCACCGCAGCCTGATACAAAAGGCAGGCATCTTCGTAAATGGTCATATTATCAAGATTTATCAACTGGTAATCACGGAAAAGGCTCGCCCTGTATAGTCGTCCCCACAAGCTACGCCTCATACTCTCATCCAATAACGCCTCTATCACATCAATGCCTGAAGTTTCGGGCGGAATGTTGTCAACGATTTTTTCCCTGCGCCCGTTCGCATATACCTTCTCCACATTGCCTGAAACGATGTCGGCACTTGTATCTTGCTGTTTGCCTACCAGCCTCTCTATTGCATACGACGGCAAGATGTCGTCTGCATCGACAAACATCAGATAGTCGCCCGTGGCTGCCCTGTATCCGTCTCTTCGGCTCATCATTGTCCCCTTGTTCTGCCGGTGTCTGATGATATTGACAGATGGATGCCGGGCCTGATAGTTTTGGGCGACCGACAAGGAAGCGTCAGAGCTTGCGTCGTCGACAATGACAATCTCTGTATTCTTATAGCTTTGTTGCAGAACAGAGTCAACACACTGCCCAATGCACGACTCGGCATTATAAAGAGGAATAACAACCGAAACCTTCATCATAACATTACTTATCATTTACTTTCCTGTAGCAAGTACTTTAGTACACTCCCCTTACAACTGCGTCGGTCGGACTCAGAGATGTAGTAGGCAAAGCGGTCGGCATAGCGTTCTTTTGTCTCTCGGGTACCGTCTGTGCTTGCACCATCTATGACAATATACTCTATGTTGGGATAGGTCTGACCCAACACGTTGCGGATGGTTCGCTCCACGGTGCTGACACAGTTGTACGTCACAGTGACGATTGATATCTTTGGAGTGTTATTCATCTATTTAGTGCCTTTATCTCGTCTGCCGTAAGGCCTGTTGCTTCTGCTATCTGCTCTATAGACAACCCTATAGTCAATAGTTTCCTGGCTACTTCAGTCTTACCCTCAGCACGTCCCTCAGCTTTTCCCTCAGCATATTTCCTCTTCTCAGCGGTCTTTATGGCGTTCACTATGTCGCGATAAGCGTTCACGCTGTCCTCGTAGGACTTCAGTTCCTGCGGATTGAACTTCGATATCTCTGCCTGCTCGAAGAGGCGGGTGAAGACACGCTCCTGAAGTGCGGCGGGGCGCTCCATAAGACGCGAAAGGTTCTTAAGCACGAACATCCACTTGTCGTACATCGTCACAAGCTGGTCCTCGCTCTTGTCAAACTTGGGTATCTCCACATATATATAGGTCAGCTTGTCGTAGAACACCTCATGCGTGTCCACCTCCATGAGCTTCACCTCATGGTGCCAGCGGTGGGCATTCTCCATGCCCTCGGCAAAGCTGAAATTAAGCAGCCCTATCGTGTAGACGGAATTCAGGTGGAAGTCCCACTCGCCGCCACGCTGGGCCTGCTCGCGTATGGGGAACGTGGAGTAGTATATCGTGCGGTCCTTGAAAAACTCCTGGTACACGTTCTGCATCTCGACTATGAACTTCTCGCCCATGTCGTTTTGGCAGTACACGTCGAATATGGCGCGGCGGGCATCGGCACGCTCACCGAGATGCTCAGAGTTAAGGTACGTCACGTCCTGTACGTTCTGCTCGCCATGAAACATCGCATTAAGGAAACTGATGAGAAGTTCCTTGTTGAATTCAGAGCCAAACAGACGCTTGAAGCCGAAATCGGTATGCGGATTTATGTATTTTTCTATCATCGTGTCGAAAAAAATGTCTTGCCTATTACTACTTTATCTTAGTGCCCTTATCTCATCTGCCGTAAGGCCTGTTGCTTCAGTGATCTGCTCTATAGACAGCCCTATAGTCAATAGCTTCCTGGCTACTTCAGCCTTACCCTCGGCACGCCCCTCAGCACGGCCCTCAGCTTTTCCCTCTGCATATTTCCTCTTCTCAGCGGTCTTTATGGCGTTCACTATGTCGCGATAAGCGTTCACGCTGTCCTCGTAGGACTTCAGTTCCTGCGGATTGAACTTCGATATCTCTGCCTGCTCGAAGAGGCGGGTGAAGACACGCTCCTGAAGTGCGGCGGGGCGCTCCATAAGACGCGAAAGGTTCTTAAGCACGAACATCCACTTGTCGTACATCGTCACAAGCTGGTCCTCGCTCTTGTCAAACTTGGGTATCTCCACATATATATAGGTCAGCTTGTCGTAGAACACCTCATGCGTGTCCACCTCCATGAGCTTCACCTCATGGTGCCAGCGGTGGGCATTCTCCATGCCCTCGGCAAAGCTGAAATTAAGCAGCCCTATCGTGTAGACGGAATTCAGGTGGAAGTCCCACTCGCCGCCACGCTGGGCCTGCTCGCGTATGGGGAACGTGGAGTAGTATATCGTGCGGTCCTTGAAAAACTCCTGGTACACGTTCTGCATCTCGACTATGAACTTCTCGCCCATGTCGTTTTGGCAGTACACGTCGAATATGGCGCGGCGGGCATCGGCACGCTCACCGAGATGCTCAGAGTTAAGGTACGTCACGTCCTGCACGTTCTGCTCGCCATGAAACATCGCGTTAAGGAAACTGATGAGAAGTTCCTTGTTGAACTCAGAGCCAAACAGACGCTTGAAGCCGAAATCGGTATGCGGATTTATGTATTTCTCTATCATCGTGTCGCAAAAAATGTATTGCCTATACTTTATTGATGTTGCAAATATAATGATTTTAAGTTTAAGCCACAAGTTTTACAACCCTCAATTTATCATCATGTTTTCTGCCAACATTGTTCTTATATCGATAAAGCGTTTTACGAAGGACACGCTGTCGTTTTTCTCAAGTTTCTTTCAGCACCTTTGCCGTCTCCTCAAGATAAGCCTTTCCCCAGCGCCGGTCGGGTTCAAGGTAGTTGCCCTCGCCCCATTCGTTCCACGCCTTGATGAAGAGGAGGTTGTCTATGGCATCGTTGTGCTGTATGTAGTCCTTAGTCATACTGCATAACTTGCCCCATTTTCCGGGCGTGCTGCCTTGTAGCAACGAGCCCCTAAAACCACTTCGCGGCGTATGGTCAAAGTTGGGGTCTATGCATGGCGTGCATGTGCTGTTGCGCTTGAAGAACTTCAAAGACTGTTGAGTATAGTGTGAATAGGATATTACAGTCGGGATATGAAAAAAACGTAGCAGCCTTTGAATGTTAACAGGTACTTCATTGACGAGATTGCTATACGCGTCGATGACGATACGGTCGAAGCCCAGGCCGTCCAGTTTGTCAATGCGCTCCTGCCCCTGGGCGAGCGAGAAGAAGTGGAAGCCTTCCAGGCCGTGCTCTGCTGCCAGTCGGTTCCAGGTGTCGAAGAACACTTGGCAATCGGGAATGTCCGAACCGAGGAACACACCGAAGAGCAGCCGTCCGTTCACCTTGATATATCGTTTGTCCTTAAACGCGGGCAGCATCTCCATGAAATGCGCCTCATAGTCCTCCACACCCGGGTAGGTCTGCTCCAAGAGCAACTTGTTGGGGGCACTGGGCGTCCATGTCTTGGCATACCAGGAGTGGTTGGCCCAGCACAGACAGAACGGGAAGTCGGGCTTACCGCTCTTCAGCACGGCATCAAACACCTCGGAAAGCATCCGCTTGCCCCCTCCGAACCAGTAGTGCCAATAGCAGAAACCCTCAATGCCGGCCTCGCGGGCCAGCTGAGCCTGCCGCTCGCGTGTCTCTGGTACACGCAAGTCATAGAAACCCAAGTCGCGTGGCAAATTGGGCTGGTGATGGCCGAAGAACAACGGCCTGGCGCTCGCCACATTGGTCCACTCCGTAAACCCCGGCTCCCACCAGCGGTCATTCTCGGGTGTAGGATAGAACTGCGGAAGGTAAAAAGCTATGGTACGTATATCGTCGTTCATTGTTTCCTAAATCAAGGCTGGGCTATAAGTAATCCTCTTAACACCGCTTATTGTTTTACTAAGGTTGTGTACAGACGGTAGATGCTGTCCGAGTTGCTCACCGAGGAGAAACGTTCCTGGGCCTGTCGCCGCCCGTTGTCGGCCAGCCGCAGGAGCAGGTTGCGGTTCTCTGCCAGAAGTTTCATCTTGTCGGCCAACTGGGCGGCATCGCCCGAATGGTAGAGCAGCCCTGTCGCCCCGTCGTCTATAATCTCCGGATTGGCTCCTGTGTCAGACGCTATCACCGCCAGGTTCTGCATCATGTACTCCACGGTGACCCGACCGAACGCCTCGTTGGTAGATGCAGTCAGCCCTACATCGCACTTACTCAGAACCTTAGGCACATCGTTGCGATAGCTCATAAACTCCACCTCGTCCTCCAGCCGGTTGGCGGCTACATATCGCTTCAGTTCTTCTATATAGACCGTGTTGCCGCCGCCCCCTACTATCAGCAGCCGGAACGCGCACTTGCCCTCACGCTTCAACCTGCGGCAAGCCTTCAGCACCTCCATCTGGTTCTTGTTGGGCTCAAGACGCCCGACTATACAGAACACCGGCACGCTGTTGGCGTGGGTAGCTGACAGCGATGCGGGTTGTGGCACGACCCCATTGTACACCAGTCGCAAGCGACTGCCGAAATAAGGCTTGTACTTCTGCCCGATGGCCTTGGATATGGCTATTGCGCAAGTACATTTCCTATAGACCCACCGCTCGTAGCCCCTGCCGAGCACCGGCTCCATGCGGAAGTCCTCGTAGCCGAACTCGCGCAGATGCCACACGTGGGGCACGCCTCGCCACATGGCAAGATAGGCACCCATGTCTATCACACTGGAGTTACTGTGTACCAGGTCGAACCTCACGCGACGCAGGGCATAGATGAGATAGACATTGTGTACTATAAAGGAGAGGGCAAGCAAGAGACGCGCGAGCAGCGACCGGTGCCCCGCCAACTTGAAACTCACCAAGCGAATGGCAATACACTCGATACCCTCTTTGGCGTAAGCATCGGCCAGCACATGCGCGTTTCGGTCGCGCGGACATACCACGACAGGATCAACGCCATGATTGTCGCGCAGCTCTTTTACCAGTTGCAGCAAACTTCTGTTGGCCCCGTCAAGAGCGTTGGTATGAGTAATGTACAGTACGCGCATGGGGTTATATTATGGGCGGATTCTATAATAGAGCAGTTTGAGCAGTGTGCCCCGCTCATCCTGGGTAAGGCCTACCAGGAACACCAATAACGAGGTGACCGCCACACACGCTCCGATGACGGCCACACTGCCGGCTGCGCTCTTGCCCACCATGAGCGAGTTGGCATAGAGCACGCCGGCCATCAGGATGGCTATGAGAGCCGGGCGGCCATACGCCTGACGCACATACTGCCACGAGTCGAACCCCAACAGGCGGTGCATGAGCCACAGTTGGACGGCCCGCTGCAACACGTCGGCCACGAAGAAGAGTACCAGGATGCTATAGGGCGGACACCCCATCGTAAACAGTACATAGCCCAAAGGGATACAGACGATGAAAAACACGCTGGTATTAATCTTGAACCACTTGATGCGCCCCGTGGCATTGATGAGATTGTAGATGCCACCGCAGGTAAGCGCCATGCCGCCAAGGAGTATATTAAGATAGGTAAGGGGGTAGGCACCCTCGGGCACACGGCCGAGCCAGAGTCTGAGCACGAACCCTAACTCTATGAGTAACGGGAAGGCCATCAGCTCGAACACCAGGATGTTGATGCGCCCTATCTTGTTACAGAGATAGGTGTAACGCTGGCGGTCGCCGGCGGCGTAAGCCTGGATAATCTGGGGAGCCGAGGCTCCGTCGAAACTGCCAGTAAACGACATGATGCTCTGGTTCACCGTACGGCTGATGGCAAAGGCTCCGTTCATGGCCGTGCCAAAGAAGCGGTTGAAGAGCAGGTCGGAACCCGACGAGCGCACCATATAGGCCATGGTGCCCAGTACGTTCCACCCGCCAAAGGTGAGCACCTCGCGATAGCGTTGCCAGCCGTGTATCCACCGGCGCCTGATGATGCCGGGCCAGCAGCGGTGGGCCACATAGTGGTACACGGCGAAGGTGTTGATGGTGGTAAGGGCGAAGATAACGCTATAGAGCCTCAGGGCGTAGGGGCCCTGGTAGAGGGTAAGCATCAGGATGCAGCCCAGGCGCACCAGCGAGTTGGCTATATCGTTGACGGCCTGCAGACGGAAACGCTCATGGGCGGTCAGCAGACTCTGATAAGGGCTGTTTACGATGCCCAGGCAGGCAGTAACCATGCTGACGTGGTAGACAAAGAGGGCATCGTCCATCTTGCCAGGCTCTACCCGCAGCCTGTGGGCAACATACCAGAGGCCGATGGTCTCGGCCAGCAGCAGGATGATGACGGCCAGGCAGCCATGGAGCACCAGGTTGATGTTGAACGAGGCGTTGACATCGCCGTCGGCACGGCCCATCTCGATATTGAGGAAGCGGCCCGTGGCAACAGACAGCGACGAGCTGATAAAGGTGAACATGGCCAGCACGCCGCCCACCACGGCAAAGAGGCCAAAGTCTGACACGCCCAGTATCTCGAGTACCAGGCGCGAGGTGTACAGCCCCACCACAGTCATCGTGGCGAGGCGTATGTACATATAGAGGGTGTTGCTGGCTATGCGGCGGTTGGCCTGTAGCATGGCGTGGCCTTATATCTTCGGGTTAAGACGGGGCGCACCTGGGCGCCGCCTACGATTCCTTGTTGTATCCGCACCGGTATCCATAGCGGTACCCGTACCGGTACCCGTAGCCATAGCGGCCACCGCCCTGGGTGCCGTTGAGCGCCACCGAGGCGTGCTTGTACTTGCCGTTGCTGACAGCCAGGTCGAGGTCGGCCAGACGGCGGCGCTCGAAGAGGCCGGCACGCACCACGACAAGGGTACGGTCGGCATAGCGCTCGATGATGCCCACATCGGCCAGGGACTCGGCCGGCGGACAGTCTACGATGACAAAGTCATAACGCGGCCGCAGACCGGCAAACAGCGAAGCCAGGCGGTCGCCCGAAAGCAGCTCGGTGGGGTTAGGGGGGATGGTTCCTACAGGCAGTATGTCGAGTGTGGGATACTGGTCGACATGGCACAGCAGGTCGTCGACATCGTCTTCCTGTCCGGCGAGATAGTCGGCCAGGCCCTTGCCCGTAGCCTGGAAGATATGCGAGGCCGAGGCATGGCGCAAGTCGCCGTCGACAAAGAGTATGCGCTTGCCGGTAAGCGAGAGGGTCAGGGCCAGGTTGGTTGCCACGAAGGTCTTGCCCGAGCCTGTATAGACCGAGGTGATGATATAGACGTTGTTCTCGCCACGGTGGGGAGTCATAAACTCGAGGTTGGTACGGAAGAGGCGGAAAGCCTCGTTGACTATATCCTGCTTGCCAGCCTCGACAACGAGCTTAGGCCATCTCTTGAAACGGTTAGCCAGCAGTCCGTGCTGCCGGTATGGCTCATAGAGGGGTATGTCGCAGATAAGGGGAATGTTGGTGTTGTGCTCGATGTCCTGGCGGTCGCGCACGGTGCTGTTAAGGCTCTCGCGGGTAAAGAGCACTACGACGGGCAGCAGCAGTCCGAAGAACGCAGCCACAAAGAGGATAAGCCGCTTGTTGGGCGAGGTGGGGTTGTCGCTGCCATGGGGCATGTCTATCATCTGGGTGTTCACGGCGGTATAGGTCATGCTTATCTCGTTCTCCTCCTTCTTCTGCAGCAGGTAGAGGTATAGGTTCTCCTTGACTTTCTGCTCGCGCTCTACGCTCACCAGGTGCTTGGCCTGGTTGGGGTTAGACGATATCTTGGAGCCTGCCTCGCCGCTGTAGCCCTGCTGGGCCTGTAGCTGTATGTCGAGGGTCTTGATGTAGTTGGCTATGGTCGACAGGATGTTCCTGCGTATGTCGTCGAGCTCGGCCTCCTGCTTCATGATGAGGGGGTTCTGGCTCGAGGTGCCCACCAGGTTGTTCTTGAGCTGCAGCAGGAGCGTGTTGTACTGGTTTATCTGGTTCTCGGCCACCTGGTTGTTGATGCCCGAGTTGGTGGGGAGCAGCTGGTGGCGGGCCGACTTGTCGCGGAGTATGTCAAGGATGTAGCGGGCCATGGAGCGCTGGCTGGTAATGCGCAGTATCTCGGCGTCAGACTGGCTCTGCTGCTGCAGGTACATGTCGCTCACGCGCTCCAGGTCGGTTATCCTGTTGCGCACCTTGAAGCGCGATATGCTGTCGTCTACGTTGCCCAGCTCGTGCTCGAGCAGGCGGAGCCTGTCCTCGATGAAGCGCGAGGTGTTGATGGCCATGAGGTTCTTGTCGGCTATCCACTTCTCGTTATACACGCTGACTATCTCGCGGAGCACGGCCTCGGCGGTGGCGGGCGACACGTTGGTGTACTTGATGTTGATGATGGTCGACTTGTCGTTGTCTATCTCGGTCTTCAGCCCCTGCTTGATGCCCTCGGCCATGCGCAGGGCCTCGCGGTCGGTCTTGGGGTGCATGACGCGGCGGGCCACCTCGGTCAGCACGCCGAGCGACGAGAGCTGGCGCTGCACGTTGTTAACATTGGTAGTCTGCTGTACCAGCCCCAGGTTGTTAAAGTCGTTGTCGCCGGTGGTGTTAGTGGCGCTCTTGCCCTGGCTCTCCTGCTTGACGAGCACGGCCACCTCGCGGGTGTACAGGTTGGGGGTATGCCAGAGGTAGAGGGCGGCCACGCCGATGCACACTATCAGCGATACTACAAACCAGTTCCAGTGGGCCAGGCACAGGTACCACAGGTCGGTTATGGTAAGATACTCATCGGTGGGGCGGCGTACAGACGGATTAGTCGGTTCCATTATATATATGTGTACTTATACGGTTTATTTTACGATCAGGGCTGTAATGGTGGTAAGCAGCGAGGCTATCGATATCCAGATAGCGGGGGTGTTGAAGGTGTTGCCCGAGGCGTTGGCCTCGCGCTTACGCTTGTTGTTGGGCGACACGTAGACCAGGTCGTTCTGCTGCAGGTAGTAGGCGGGCGAGCTGAGCACCTGCTGCATATTGGTCAGGTCGAGGGTGTAGACGCGGTTCTGCCCGTCGTCCTGACGGGCCACAAGCACCTGGCGGCGGTTGCCGTTGATGGTGAGGTCGTTGGCATACGCGATGGCGTCCAGCACCGTAAAGTGGTCCTTGGTAATGTCTATATGGCCTGCCTTGTTGACCTCGCCCAGCACATTGACGCCCATATTGACGTACTCGACCGTCACGATGGGGTCGCTCACCAGCTCGCGGGCTATGAGGCGGTCGTGTATATAGTCGGCCACCTCCTTGCGGGTCTTGCCGGCCACCGATATCTTGCCCAGAACAGGAAAGTCGATGGTGCCCTGCTCGTCTACGGTGTAGGCGATGGGCTGGCTGTAGCCGAGGGCATTGGCGTTAGACATCTTAGCCGACGGCGAGCCACCCAGGGTGTTGCGGCGGCTCACCGTGGTGAGGGTAAACTGCTGCTCGAGCATGGGGTTCGAGCTGTTTACCACTATGTTTATCTTGTCTTCGGGACGCAGCCTGAACTGCTGCTCGGCCTGCAGGGCCATCCCGTTGAGCGACTCGTAGTCCTGGAAGTAGGTGATGTCCTTGGGAGTCGAGCACGACGAGAGCCACAGGGCTGCGAGGAGCAGCACCATATACAGGGTGCCCGCTGTCTTTGACGCTTTTGAGTTCATTTGTCTTATATTGCTTGTTATTGTTTATCAGTATCGTTGTCGCCGACATACTCCAGATAGGCGCTGGGCACATAGGCCGTGGCCACGGTGAGCAGGCCCTCGATATAGAGTCCCACGCGCTGCTGCCCCTTGAAACGGGTGACGCGCCCGGTGACGCCGGCAAACTCTCCCTGGGTGATGCGCACCAGCTGGCCCTTGCGAAACTTCCTTATCTCGTCGGCAGAGACGATGATGTCCTGGGCCTCGGCCTGGCAGATGATGCGCAGGCTCTGCATCTGCCGCTCGGGCACTATCATCGGCACACGCTCTACCCCACCGCCATAAACGCGGTGATGGCCGTAGTAGAAACGGAGGTAAGGCAGGTTGACATTGTCGTAGACGTATGTCTTCAGCTCGGCCTCGGTACCGAAGGCGAAGAACAGATTGGGCAAGCGCGACTCGGTAACCTTGGTACGCTTGCCTCTAATCTCCTTGACAACGTCGATGGTGGGATAATAGGCGGTTATGCCCTTGGACGTAAGGTAGTCGTAAGCCTTCTGCTCTCTGCCATAGGTGGTACGCAGCACGTACCAATGGGGTTGGTTACACATACGGACAGCGTGGTTTAGGGCAATGGGGGGGGTAAGAATGTCCCTGTCAGACGGCGTATGGGAATGGGTACTATGGGTGGACACCCCTTTCTGCGAACGTACAGCTTCGGGGAGGACACCAGAGGCAGGTCTGATGCCGATTGTCATTTGGCTAATAGTATCATTGCCAGTGGCTTTCGAGCCCTTTTGATTAACTTTTCTAAACAGAAGCAAGTTAATAAACAGTTCTGAAATGCTATTAAACTAAAGATAATCGCTATTAATATTGGCAAAGATAATAAAAAATACTCTAAAAAATGTCCTTTTTCCCATGTTTTTTCATCATTTTTTCATCGCATGGCTCACACGGGCATGGCCGTGGCCGTCATAGTCCGGTCCGTGTAGGCCATAACGGTGGGGGCTGTGGCAATTATGGGAAAATCCATAAAACCCATCGCAGTTACAGTCGCAGCCAGGACTGCGAAAAGCCTTTACACACGGCTGTATATTTATGCAAAACGCGAGGCCATAATGTATAAATATACAGCCACAGCGGCCGTTCTACGGGGCGTAAATTCCAGTAAAATTCTACAAACCTGGACAATTTTGGGGGTCATCGGGGGCGTTCCGGAGCATCGCGAGGGCCGAAAAAGTAACCATCTTTTACAAAACAGAGGTGTTCAGCACCTTTTTCGCCGCTATTTTCGGCCTTGGCGAAGTCGATTTTAGGTGTTGCCGCGATGGTCATTTTTGCGCTCGCGATGGTCATTACGATTCTAATGACCATCGCGAGCGTTTTAATGGTCGTTTTTAGACGGTCAGAAAATGGCCGTTTTCGCCACCGCCACCCCCGCTGCGAGCGTACAGACAAAATACAGAAGGCCAAAAAGCCCTCGCCCGCTGCCGAAACACCGAAAATGTATATTTATACAATATCAGAAAAATCTTTACGATAACAGCCGCATTGCCAAAGGTAAAGAAGTGGGAAAACAAGAAAGGCAAAGAGGGCTGCTATAGGCGAAGAAGACGGCTTGGCGACAATGGTGGCAATGGATAGGGGCCACCGCAAATCAAACAGAGGGGGAATGGCAGGGCACCCGTGATGTACCCACAGACCGGCCAACAGACAAATGGGTGGGCGGGCGGCCCTGCAAGTCAGGAGAGGATGCGGAAAGGGGCCGAGGGGGCGGCCTATTTCTTCAGCTTAAACGAGTTCTCGATGCTCACCACCTCCTCGGCAAACATCTTGTCGACCTTGAGGCGCTTCTCTATCTGCGAGCAACTGTGTATGACCGTCGAGTGGTCGCGGCCGCCTATCAGCTTGCCTATGCGGCCGGCAGGCATCTTGGTGTACTTGGCCGTAAAGTACATGGTGAGCTGCCGGGGCACCACATAGTCGCGCTTACGGCTCTTGCTGTTCACGGCGGCCTGGGTCACGTTGAAGTGTGTACACACCTTGTCCATGATGTCGTCTACGGTGAGCGGCTTGTCGTCTATCTTCACCGCCCGGCGTATCACCCGGTCGGCCAGCCGCATGTCCACGTTGCAGTTGTACACCACGCTGTAAGCCATCAGCGAGTTGATGACGCCCTCCAGGTCGCGCACGCTGCCATTGGCCGTCTGGGCTATAAACTCTATCACATCGTCGGGTATGCTCAGGCCGTCGCGGCGTATCTTGCTCCGCAGGATGTCTACACACAGCTGCACATTGGGCTTCTCCAGCTCGGCTATCAGGCCACAGGAGAAACGGGTAAGCAGGCGGTCGTTCATGCCCTTGAGGTCTACGGGCGGACGGTCGGAGGCCAGGATGATGCGCTTGCCGTTCTTGAACAGGTGGTTGAAGATGTGGAAGAACGTGTCCTGGGTCTTGGGCGACGACACCCACTCCTGCACATCGTCCAGGATAAGCATGTCGATGGTCTGGTAGAACCTTATGAAGTCGTTGACCGTGTTCTGGCGCACCGCGTCGGTATATTGTACCTGGAACAGGCGCGCGCTGATGTACAGCACCCGCTTCTGCGGATAGATAGACTTGGTGGCCACACCGATGGCATTGATAAGGTGGGTCTTGCCACAGCCAGAGGGGCCGTAGATGAACATAGGGTTGAACTTGCTGTTGTTGGGGTGCTCGGCGATGGAGCGGCCCACGGAGCGGGGCAACTTGTTGCTGGTGCCCTCGATATAGTTGTCGAAAGTCTGACGGGGGTTGAGCCTCGGGTCCAGGTCAGCCGCCGGAGCATGGGGCTCGGGAGCAGGGGCGGGGGCACCATGGGGCTGTACGGGCTCCTTGATGGGCGACGAGGACTCGTCGCCCTCGACCACCTGGGTACGCCCGTGCTCCTTGTCGACCAGCACACGGTACTTGAGCTTGACGCCCTCGCCGAAGACGCTGTGAAGGACTCTGCTGAGCAGGTCTACATAGTTCTCCTCAAGGTACTCGTACACGTAGTGACTGGGTACGGCGATGTACACCACACGCTCGGCCTCGCCAAAGGCTATGAACACGATGCGGCTGAACCATGTAGTAAACTGCTGCGTGGACACGTTCTCGCGAATGAGCGCAAGCACACGTTCCCAACGCGCATCAGGAATCACTTTCATTAACTAAATCTACCTAATTAATGTCTTTCGACTCGATTAAACATTGTTTTGCAGTTGCAAATATCGTAAAAAAAACTGAAAAATGCAAATTTATCTTTTTTTCCGCCATCGCCACACTCACTATAACCACCACTGTATCAGACATTTACACGGTTATCCACACGTTAATGACACGGACAATGGGCGCGGGTATCAAACTTAATGTATTTGAGCCATTTAGACACCGACTGGCCACCCCGTCCGCTCTGATGGTGAAACATAGCCCCGTCCTGCAGTAAACTACCCCGAAACAGGCTAACTGCCAAACTACTAAGGCCCGTGAAACATCGGCCGCCACAATTTATACTAAATCTATATTAACCACCATGGCTCCGCTGACCATATTTCCTGCGCTTATCGCTTGGCTTCTCGCTATCAGCGACACCCGCAAAACACAAAGCGAGCAGAGCCATCCCCGTATGGGACAGCCCTGCTCGCTCTATGTTTGACTATATATGTCTGACGGACAACCTGTCTACAACCCAGGTGCCTACTTGTCTTTTTTGCCGAAGAGGGAGAAGTGTACGTAGCGCTTGGGATGCTGGCGCAGATTGGTAAGCAGCGTGTCGGCGCTCACCACCGTGCGGTTCAGGCTATGATACAGGTTGGGGTCGTTCATCAGCAGGCCCAGGGTGCCCTCGTTGCTGTTCAGCTTGGCCGTTACGGCCTGCACGTTGGCCAGCGTCTGGTCTACCCTCGCCATGGTACCGGCCAGGTCCAAGGCTGCCAGGTTGCCCGTAAGGCGCTGCGTGTTGTCCAGCACGCCGTTGGCCTTGGCCATCATGGTGGGCACACCGCGGTTCACATGGCCCAGCAGGGTATTGAGCTGCTCGGTCGACGTGGTCAGGTTGGCCGTGATGTCGCGCACATTGTGCAGCGACTGGGCCATGGCCGGGTCGGCCAGCAAGGCGTTCAGACTGGCCATAATGGAGTCCAGCTTGGGCAGCATCTTCTCTACGGTGGGTACCACCTCGGCCACCTTGTCCATCAGACCGCCGTTGACGGCTCCGCTGATGGTATCGCCGGGCTGAACGGCCTGGGCCGTGGTCGCTCCCATTATCAGGTTCATCTTGACATTGCCCATCATGTCGCTCTCTATCTCGGCACGCGTACCCTCGGGTATGCGCAGCTGCTTATCGGTACCGAACTCGACCACTACACCTGCCCCGGTCTCGTAGTCGAAGTCGATGGCCTTGACCGTGCCCACCTTGAACCCGTTGGCAAATATGGGGCTCGACGCTGTGAGGCCACTGATGTTGGCAAACCTGGCAAAATACACGCGGTCAGAGGAGAACAGGCTCTTGCCCTTCAGAAAATTCATGCCAAAGAACAGCACTACTATTCCGACAATAGCGGCTAAGGCTATCTTGACTTCCTTCGTAAAAAAATTCATATCCTTAATGCTAATAATATACTACTTGTTCATCTTAAATTCGCGGATGGCCTGGTTGACATTCATCTTGCGACCATCCTTAAAAGCGACGATAAACGCCTCGGGGAACCTGTCCAGGATGGTTTTGCGCAGACGGTATATCTCGTTGTAGTCGGCCGATGCGCCATAGGTGTACTTGAGCCACTCGCCCTCCTCATAATAATCCACACCGGTAAGTCCCTTGAGGTGGCTGTCGCCTGCCTTGAGTTTGTACGAGCTGGCCAGTATCTGTATCTTGAATACGGGGCGGCCCGTGGACGATGCCTGCTGGCGGTCCGTAGCCGCAGGAACCTGCACGCGGGTGGCCGCCTGTGCCCGGCGTGACTCGGTGGTCTGCACCTTGACCTCTGGCTTAGGGGCGACTGTTTCGGGCTTAGGCACCTTAGGCTCGGCCCCTGCTGCCTTGGGCTCGGGCTTGGCCACCTTGGCTTCGGGCTGCTGGTACTCATCGGGTACTATCCGGGGGAGTTCCTCTGCCGGCTCCCCTGTGGTCTTGTAGGGTACCGTTATCTTGTCGCCGAAACGGTGCTTATACTGCAGAAACGCATTGAACACGCCCTGGGTGTAGAGGGCCAATGCGTTGTCCGAGTTGAGGAAATTTTCTTCGTCGGGAGTAGATATAAAGCCCAATTCCAAGAGGCAGCTGGGCATAGAAGTGAGTCTGAGCACGGCCAGGTTGTTCTGATGGGCACCGCCATTGACGCGCCCCGTGGCACGGCACACCTCGCGCTGCATGAGTTTGGCCAGTTCTACGCTGCGCTCACGGTTCTTGTCAGCGATAAACTCAAACATAATGTCGCTCTCAGCACTATTCTGGTCGATGCCCTTGTACACCTGCTTGTAGTCTTTCTCCATAAAGATGACAGAGTTCTCGCGCTTAGCCACGTCGAGGTTCTCCTTGATGCCCTTATTGCCGGTGCTGGCCCCACGACCCAGTGTCCAGGTCTGGAAGCCACGGGCCGAGTGGTTGCCTTCGATGGCGTTGATGTGGAACGACATAAAGAGGTCGGCCTTGTTGCGGTTGGCCACCTCGGCGCGGTCCACCAGCTTGAGGTACACATCCTTGGTGCGGGTGTAGATGACACGCACGTCGGGACACTTCTCCTCGACCATCCGGCCGAAGGCCAAGGCGTAGCGCAGGGTGAGCGTCTTCTCATTGGTGACGGCTCCTGGCGCGCCAAAATCGTGTCCGCCATGGCCGGCGTCTATCACCAGCGTAAACGGGCGTCCCTCGGCCAACATGGGCAGTGCCATGAATACCAGCAGAATGAACACTATGCTCTTACGAATAATATCTACACGCATAATGATGCAAAATTAACAAATATTCATCATAAAACCGCCGACAACCGTCAAGTTTTATCATTTATTAAGTGAACTTCGACACCGGCGCCACCCTGATTGGTTCCCATGGGAGGGTTGAGCTTAGTAAGTTGGATGTCAACAGCCTCGACAAAGGCAAAACGGCGGAAGATGCGGTCGGCCATACGGTAAGCCACACGCTCGAGCAGGTTACTGGGCACCTGCATCTCCTGCTCGGCGATACGGTACACATCGGCATAGTTTATCGTGTCGAGCACATTGTCTGACAGCATGGCCGCGTCGATGGGATAACGGAGTCGCAGCGATAGCAGATAGTCGTTGCCCACCTTGCGTTCCTGCGGCTCCACGCCGTGATAGGCATGAATATGCAGGTCGCGCAGGTAAATATAGCTGGATTGGAGTTTCATATCTTCACCTTAATTATATATAGAGGCATCAGCCACACCGGCTGGCACCACAGTTGGTACAGATAAGGCACCCTTCCTGGTACACTAAGGTCTCGCATCCGCAGGCGGGACACTTCTGGCCCTTGGCCTGGGTGCCGTCGGCGATGTACTTCTTGAGGGCGCGCTCCACGCCGTTTTTCCAGGTGTTGATACTCTCGTCGTTGAGCTGGAGCGAGCCCACGAGTTTGATGACGTGGTCTATGGGCATGCGGTAACGCAGCACGCCAGAGATGAGCTTGGCGTAGTTCCAGTATTCGGGGTTAAACTTCTGGGACAGGCCCTCGACGGTAGTCTTGTAGCCACGCTTGTTCTCAAACTGGAAGTCGTAGCGGTGAGTACCGTCCTCGTTGGTCTGCTTGATAATCTTACCCCGGGTAACGGTCTTGGGCAGCACGATGCCCTCCTCGTCGTCCTGCAGACCGGTAAATATCTCGTAGGGATAGCCGTCGAGCAGGCCGACAAAGGCCACCCACTTCTCGCGGTTGTTCTGGAAGCGCACCACGTCGCACACCAGTTCCTTGGGACGGGTCTCGGTTACCACGGGCCTCAGCATGGCCGACACCGAGGGGTCGGGGGCTGAGGCTTTTTCTTTCTTCTTGTCCTTCTTAGAGGCCGAGACCATAACGCCCGACCGGCTGCCGTCACGATAGATGGTACAGCCCTTGCAACCAGACCGCCAGGCTTCGACATAAAGACGGTTAACGAGGTCTTCACTTACCTCATTGGGCAGATTGACCGTCACGGAGATAGAGTGGTCTACCCACTGCTGGATGGCGCCCTGCATACGCACCTTCATAAGCCAGTCGACATCGTTGGCCGTGGCCTTGTAGTAAGGAGAGCGGGCCACGAGCTGGTCTATCTCGTCCTGGGTGTAGCGGCGGTCGGTGTCGTAGCCGTTCACGCGCATCCACTCGATAAACTTGCGATGGTACACGATGTATTCCTCGAAGCTGTCGCCCACCTCGTCAACATAGTCCACATGGACATCGGCGTCGTTGGGATTTACCTTGCGGCGGCGCTTGTACACAGGCATGAAGACAGGCTCTATGCCCGATGTGGTCTGGGTGAGCAGCGATGTGGTGCCCGTGGGGGCGATGGTCAGGCAGGCTATGTTGCGCCGGCCATACTGCACCATGTCGGCATAGAGCTGCGGGGCGGCCTCGCGGAGCCGCTGCACGAATGGGTTTGCCTCCTCGCGGTGAGCATCGTAAAGTTCAAAGGCGCCACGCTCGCGCGCCAGGTCTACCGAAGCCCTATATACGCCGAGGGCCAGTGTCTGGTGTACGCCCACGCTGAAGTCGGTAGCTTCCTGGGTACCATAGCGCAGTCCCATGGCGGCCAGCATGTCGCCCTCGGCGGTAATGCCTATGCCTATACGGCGTCCCTGGACACACTTGTGCCGTATCTTCAGCCACAGTTGCTGCTCGGCGTGCTTTATCTCATCGCTCTGCGGGTCGCGGGCTATCTTCTCGAGTATCAGGTCTATCTTCTCGAGTTCCAGGTCTACTATATCGTCCATGATACGCTGGGCTATACGGGCATGACGGGCAAAGAGGCCGGCATCGAAATGGGCCTGGGGCGTAAAGGGATGGTCTATATAACTATACAGGTTGAGACACAGCAGCCGGCAGCTGTCGTAGGGACAGAGGGGTATCTCGCCACAGGGATTGGTGCTCACCGTGCGGAAGCCCAAGTCGGCATAGCAGTCGGGGATGCTCTCGCGCAGGATGGTATCCCAGAACAGCACGCCTGGCTCGGCACTCTTCCAGGCGTTGTGTACTATCTTCTGCCACAGCTTGCGGGCAGCGATAGTCTTGGTGACCTGCGGCTCGGCGGCATCGATGGGAAACTGCAGCACATAGTCGGCCCCGTCAACCACAGCCTGCATGAAGGCGTCGTCTATCTTCACACTCACATTGGCACCGGTAACCCGCCCCTCGGTCATCTTGGCATCTATAAACGCCTCAGCATCGGGATGCTTGATGCTTACCGACAGCATCAGGGCTCCACGCCGTCCGTCCTGAGCCACTTCACGTGTCGAGTTAGAATATCGCTCCATAAAAGGCACCAGCCCAGTCGATGTAAGGGCCGAATTGTTGACAGCCGACCCCTTGGGACGCAGCTGGCTCAGGTCGTGACCCACGCCGCCGCGACGTTTCATAAGCTGCACCTGCTCCTCGTCTATGCGCATGATGGCGCCATACGAGTCGGCATCGCCCTCAATACCGATTACGAAGCAGTTGCTGAGCGAGGCTACCTGGTGATGGTTGCCTATACCGGTCATGGGGCTTCCGGCGGGTATAATGTAGCGGAAATGGTCTATCACGTCGAACACCTCCTGGGCCGTCATGCCATTGGGGTATCTGCTCTCTATCCGGGCCACCTCATTGGCTATCCGCCAGTGCATATCCTTAGGCGACAACTCGTAGATGTGGCCTGCGCTATCCTTCATAGCATACTTGTTGACCCATACGCGGGCTGCCAGCTCATCGCCGTCAAAGTATGCGAGCGTAGCGGCGTAGGCCTCCTCGTAGGAGTAAGTCTTCACTTCTGTCATATATCTGGTATAATATTATTAATGATGTGTATAGCTGCAAAGCTACTATATTTTTTTAACTTGAACGACACTTTTTGCAAATTTCCGACAACCTTTTTATTATTTGAGATACCCTTTTAGAAAACTTTGGTTACCTTTGCCAAAATAAAATTACCCAAAAAGATGAAGAATCTATCCTCCAGGCGTTCCATACGCCGCTATACAGAGCAGCCTGTCGACGACGTGCTGCTCACCAGCCTGCTCACTCAGGCAGAGCGTACCCAGACCATGGGCAACCTACAGCTCTACTCGGTCGTCGTTACGCGCGACGAAGACATGAAACGTCAGCTGGCGCCGGCTCACTTCAACCAGCCCATGGTGACGGGTGCTCCCGTAGTCCTCACGTTCTGCGCCGACTTCCGCCGTACTACCCGCTGGGCCGAAGAGCGCCTGGCTCATCCCGGCTACGACAATATGCTGAGTTTTCTCAATGCCGCCACCGATGCGTTGCTCTATTGTCAGACGTTCTGCAACCTGGCCGAGGAAGAGGGACTGGGGCTGTGCTTCTTAGGCACCACGGTCTACCAGCCCGATGCCATCATCGACACCCTCAAACTGCCCCGGCTGGTATTCCCCGTGGCCACCATCACCTTAGGGTGGCCCGACGAGTTGCCCGCCCTGTCAGACCGTCTGTCCATAGAGGGCATCATCCACAGCGAGACTTACCACGACTACACGCCTGAGCGCATAGACCAACTGTATGCCGCCAAGGAGGCGTTAGAGGAGAACCGCCATTTTGTAGAGATTAACCACAAGCAGACCCTGGCCCAGATATTCACCGACATACGCTACACCCGCAAGGACAACGAGGCCATGTCGGCCGGCCTCATCAAGGCTCTGCGTCGCCAGGGGTTCTCAGTATAGAGGTCTTGAATATTTTCTATTGTATTATAACCCCTTGGAAGCAACAATCTTTAAAACATTCCAAATTATGAGTATCGAAAAGTTCACCAATGGTTTAGATAATGTCTTTAATTCTTTACTAAAAACTCAAGGCATCAGTAGTTTTTATCACTTCGAAAATTCAACCCTTTCACAAGGAAATTTCTTTGCATATATGAAAAACAATTTTTTTTATATATGTAATGAACAAATGGATAATATTCCCTTGAGCATTATAAACAAAGAGGGGAGGCAGACTTTATGCATTATATTAAACACAACAAATCGTGATGGTTATCTTTATTATTATATAGTGTCCACCCTCAAAGACGAAGAGAAAAAGTTTCCAAACTTCATCATTGACAATAATGGAAAAATATTGCAAAAAGATGTCTCATCCTATCAGACTATTACAACTTGGCTTCAAACAACCTATAATACAAGCAATTTGGAAATTCTTGGTTATGTTTACAACATAAAGGAAAATCAACTAATTCCTCCGAGCGACACTACAAACAGCACACAAACTGCAAGCAGTTATTACATTTCTCAAGGAATTTTTATTAATGGTTGCTTTATGAAAGATGCCTCTTATTTTTTTTCATACAAAAACACATTTTTTATTGTGGACGATAATAAACTTATTGCATTTTCTAACAAAGGAGCAGAGATATTTAACAATGAAAGTTGCCAATGTATTTGGATAAACAACAAAAATGTCATATTATTTGTATGCAATTATAATTGCAAGGAATTTACAACGAATCCCATAAAATCAGATTTAGACTTTCCAATTATAATATGTGAAGCCTCTTGGCTCGGCCGTACTAACAAGATTTGTGCAACAAAAGAAAATATAATAATTAGTACTTTATTTTCAAATGGGTTGGGGAAATCATATAGTGATGTGTATTTTTTTTCATCTTATGGAGATATTTTATGGGAAACTCATGACCTTTCCATCCAGTATATGGAATATTCCAACTCACTTTTATTCATTAAGTACAGTGATGGACGTTGTGTTATTTATGATAGCAAAGGAAATGATATCTCATTTGCAACATCTTCTTTTCATAAATACATGGTTTTTGAGAATTTTCTTTCTTTTTCAGTTCCTTTCAACGAAGTTGAAACTAACAAGGCAATCGATTACAATATGCGAGTCGGTGTACTAGACACAGAAACAGGCGGTGTACTAATTCCTCCTATATATTCTAGTATATCAATACGTGAAACAAAAGAGCATGTAGAGTCTATCGTAACAGTTACTAACTATTATAATGGCATTGAAAGAAAATATCAAGGTCTATATTTCAACGAAAACATAATTATTCCTATTGGATATAACCAAATAACATTTTTAAAATACCATAGTATTAATAATCGTATTTACGAAGCTCCCTACATCTTATTCATGCAAAGAGGGAAGGAAGGTTTAGTTTATGAAAATGGTACTATTATCGTTGATGATTGCGAGACCATAAAACTTTTAATAAGGAAAAAGGATAAATCGGAACTACCCAACTACGCTGTAGCCAAAAAGAAAAATAAATTAGCCTTAATTTATAAGGATTCCCTTGTAAGTGATTTCGTCTTAGATGACGCAGAGGGACTTTTTCCATTAATATATGAAAACTATGATGATGATTTTGATATAGGAAAATGGGCAAAAGTATGGAGAAAAGGAAAAGCTGCGTTATGGTTTTGTGGTCTGCAGGTTTCCAATTTTTACAAAAATATAGAACGAGTTCAAAGTGAACTTTTTTCAAACGTAACAAATACACAAAATAATTTTTTGTTTAAAATTACAAATGACAACAATTTAAAAGGCATTCACGATAGCAAAGATAATATATTATTACCTTGCAAATATAAAGAACTTCGAATATTTAACAACTGTTACAATGCAGATGGTAAATATATAGATAAAAATGGGACTGTTTTTTTCAATTCTAACAGCTATGAATTTCTTGATAAAGCATATGGGGGAGATTTTGGGTATTTTTCTTTCTGTTATCAAAAAAATGATGAACTCCTTTTTATAGAGATTATGGATGATATTCATAATATTATAAGATTCAAAAGGCATGATAAAGAAAAATCTTATGAATTTGGCGAATTCGAGTTTAATTTCGAAAAAGGAATCTTTGAGGAAAAGCCTGACGAATCTTTCTATCACCAACAATATCCTGATGATTATGATTATGAACGAGACACCTATTATGCATTAGGTGGCAGCAATTATGATGAATTCAAAAATAATGGAGGTAATTTAGATGACATGATGGATAGTTTAGGATATTAATATTCTTGCCTTGATTGTAAAGGAACTTTTTCTATTAGAGAACCGCCACTTTGTAGAGATTAACCACACGCAGACATTGGCCCAGATATTCACCGACATACGCTACACCCGCAAGGACAACGAGGCCATGTCAGCCGGCCTCATCAAGGCTCTGCGTCGCCAGGGGTTCTTGGAGTAACCTGGGGAATCATCACCACAATCCCCGATACGGTCATACACGAAGCCGTATCGGGGATTGTCATTTTATTGGTTATCCATAGCTAAAAATTCCCAATAGTTATCGCACGTAATGACCTGAAATGGCACTTCGGGATAATGCTTGGCAAAGGCCGTGGGCACCGTCGCCTTACGGCGTGGGTTCCACTTAAACTCGTAAGCCGTTATCTGACCGTTTATCTCTTCTATATAATCAATTTCCTGCTTAGCGGAAGTTCGCCAGAAGTAGCTTTTGGCAAAGGTGCGAGCGTAATGCTGCTTTTTAAGACGCTCTGCCACCAGATAGTTCTCAAACAGAGTTCCCATATCCTGACGCATTTCGGCCTGGAGATAATTGCCAATAACGGCATTGCGTATGCCACAATCCCAGAAGTATATCTTGCGGGCAAATTTCAGTTCATTACGCAGATTGCGACTATACGATGGCAGTCGGAAGATGATATATGCCTGCTCTAATAGCTGCACATAGGCTTCTACTGTCTTCGGATCGAGTCCACATGTCTGTGCCAGCTCATTGAATGACACCTCCGAACCTATCTGGAAAGCTATTGCCTGAAGCAGTTTCACTATCTTCTCATTTCTCTTTATCCTGTCAAAGGACAGAATGTCTTTATATAAATAGCTATCTGCCAGCTGCTGTAATATTTCTCGCTCATCACCAACATGGTTAACCACATCGGGATAACTTCCATATATCAATCTGTGCGGAAGCATACGCTTCTCCTCGAGTAGCCCTGTATATGACGCGAGTTCTGCAAAGGACAAGGGGAACATCAGCAACTCGAATTTACGTCCTGTAAGAGGCTCGTTGACAGTATTGGCGAGGTCAAAAGACGAACTGCCGGTAGCTATCAGCTGTACCGAGGCATTATTGTCGGCTATAAGTTTGAGCGCCAGCCCTATATTTATTATGCGCTGCGCCTCGTCGATTACTACTATTTTCTTAGAGCCTATAAAACTGTTAAGCCGAGTAGACGTTGCGCCTTCAAACAGCGACCTCACATCGGGCTCATCACCATTAAGCCAGAGCACATTGCCACTATCAGCCTGCAAGGTGTCATGCAGGAGGGTCGTTTTGCCCACTTGGCGGGCCCCAAAGACTATTAGAACCTTACCCTGACCTATTCTTTTGCGTATATCTGAAGCTAATATTCTCGGTATCATCATGTTGAGCTATCTATTTGACACTGCAAATATAAAAATTATCGTTCGCAATTCCAAAAATCTTTAAAGATATTTGGATTACAATCCATAAATCTTTAAAGATTTGCGGATTTGGTATGTATGGGAATGGTCATTTTGGCGTGTTCTGCGGTCGTCCAAAAAGCCGCTTTACCCTCCATGACCAGGGTGAGGGTCGCGGTGGTGCTAACCAACGTCTGAAGAACACGGGGAACTGCCGGCAAGGTTATAATGCCTGTTTCGGTTCTATTTCAGATGGCGCATCTCGTCTATATCTGTCTTCTTTAGGATGATAAAGGGCAAGATGGCAGGTACAGAGCAAATAAAAAATAGGATTTTGCTTGTTTATATTCTGCAAACAGCGTACATTTGCAATCATCATAACTAACGTTTATTTTCCATACACTATGAACCAATTTGTTTTTCACAACTCACTAAAGAGCCAGCA
>CAKPRX010000026.1 GCA_934183135.1 uncultured Prevotella sp. | reverse complement strand
TCGGCATGAGCGGCAGCCCAGGACTTGTCTAAGGGGCGGCCCTCGATGTACACTACCACGAGCGGCTTGCCGGTCTGGCGCAGGGCCGAGAGCAACGCCTGCTGCCGGCCCAGCAGGGTGAGCGTAGCGCGGTCGTATCCCTCGCCACTGTCCATATCACTTACCGACGTGATGTCGGCCTCGGCAGCGCCCGTGGCCTTATAACTGGTCTTAAAGTCGCGTGCGCTCGAACCGCCCACAGCCACCACCACCACATCGGCCCGCCTGGCGGCGGCCACGGCGGCCGGGATGTCGGTATGGAGGGTGTCGCGGATGGCACAGCCCTTGACGTACTCTACGTGGTCGGCTCCCACCTTGTCGCGGATGCCCATCAGGATGGTCTTGACCTTGCCGTCGGGCTGGGGAGAGGTGTAGTCGCCCAGCATGTTGTACACGTTGTCGGCATTGGGGCCTACTACGGCCACACGGACATCCTTACGGAGAGGCAGGGTTCCTGACTGGTTCTTCAGGAGGGTAACCAACTTGCGGGCGGCATCCAGGGCCACGGCCGCGTTGTCGGCGCTGCCCACCTGGGCGGCGGCCTTGACATCGACGTAGGGTTTCTCGAACAGGCCCATCTCGAACTTCATTCTCAGGATACGTGCGCAGGCGCTGTCTACCATAGCCTCGCTCACCAGGCCCCTGTGTACGGCGTCAATGAGTTCGGCGTAAGCCTTGCCGCCTAAGTCCTCATCTACGCCGGCCTTCAGCGCCATGACGCCAGCCTCTTGCCGGCTGGCCGCCACATGGTGGGTCTCCCAGATGCCGTCTATGCTGTACAGGTCGGACACAACGAAACCCTTAAAGTGCCACTGCCGGCGCAGGATGTCGGCATAGAGGTAGTCGCTGGCCGTCGAGGGAATACCATCGAGCGAGTTGTATGAGGTCATGACCGACAGGGCGCCGGCATCTATCACCTTATGGAACGGGGGAAGAAATGTCTGTAACAGGTCGCGCTGGCCCACGATAGAGGGGTTGCCGTTCTGGCCGCCCTCGGTGGTACCATAGGCGATAAAGTGCTTGAGGGTGGCCAATGTGCTGTAGGGTTTAGACAGCTGGCCGCCGCCCAGGCCGCGCACCACGGCGGCTCCTATGGCACCTGTGAGCACGGGGTCCTCGCCATAGCTCTCCTCGACACGCGACCAGCGGGGGTCGCGCGAGATGTCGAGTACCGGGCCGTAGCTGATGTGGGCTCCCTGCAGGCGCACCTCCTTGGCGGTAACACGGCCCATGGCCTCGGCTACATCGGTAGACCATGTGGCGGCCAGGCCCAGGCCCGTGGGAAACACGGTGGTACCTATGGCCATGTGGCCGTGGGGAGCCTCTTCAGCCAAGAAAAGGGGTATGCCCAGACGGGTATGCTCTATGACGTACTTCTGCAGCGCGTTGCCGGCCTTGGCGGCCAGCGTGGGTGTAAGTCCGTTGGCCAGCGACTTGCGGGTCCACGGGTCGGCCCGGTAGGTGGCCCACAGCATGCCGATGTGACCCTCGGTCAGGTCCTTGACAAACTCGGCCGACGGCACGACCTTGTTGCCTTTTATCTCATAGTAGTTCCAGGCGAGGGTACAGCGCAGCTGGCCCACTTTCTCTTCTAACGTCATGCGCGACAACAGGTCGCTGACGCGCTGCTCGACAGGGAGCGAGGCGTCGCGGTAAGGGAGGCGCTTCTGCGCAGAAGCGCCCAGGGTGGCCAGACACACCAGGGCGGCCGAAAGGATGGTACGTTTCATATAATGGTTACTTATGGGGGATTATCACTTGATGACAATCTGCTTATAGGCTATCTTGTCGCCGGGGTTGACCATGCGGGTGGCCTTAAAGGTAAGGTAGCGGCAGCTTATGGGGGTGAAGAACACTTCCTGCATGACGGGGTTGTTACGGATGTTCGAGAACTCGCCGCTTGCCACAAGCTGCTGGTGGTCTTTAGAGTCACCGGCATAGATGGCGTAGTTGGCCACCAGGCCCTGGCGACTGTCGCCCTGCATGGGCTGATAGTAGAAGGAGCGCACCTGATGGCTGTCACCCAAGTCGAAGACCACCTGGTCAGTCCCCTCGGCCGTGGCGGTATAGGGCAGACTGGTCAGCTCTTCTTTCTTCTGCACGCCGGCGCCCTTGGCCACGGGTACCAGATAGGCCCCGAGGGCATTGATACATACCGGGCCACGCGTCTTCAGGAAAGTGATACGCAGTTCGTCGGTCGTGATGGTGCCGAACCGCAACAGACGCTTGTAGCCCACGGTGGTAGTCTCCTCGCCCACCGACAGCGGCTGCCACTGCTTGCCCTGCCGATAGGCCACGCTGAACTGCTGTACACGCTGGCCCAGGGGGATGTACTCCTGGATGAGCAGGCGGTTCAGGCGGGTGCCCTTGCGCAGCTTGATGGTAAGCTCGGCCTTGTGGGTATCGTCGCTCACGCTCCAATAGGTGTCGTAGGAGCCATCGGTAAGGTTGCGGGTGCCAAACTGCTTGCCGCGCACGTTATTAGCCGTGATGCGGGCGTGCTGCAGCAGGTTGGTGCGAAGCTCGGTGGCTATGCGCTGGTGGAAAGCTATGACGCGGGCAGAGTCGATGGGATGGATGCGGCCCTCGCGGTCAACAGGAATATTGAGAAGGAAAGTTCCATTGTGACCCACGCTGCGATAGTAGAGGTCGGTAAGCTGGTCAACGGTCTTAACGCGGCCGTCCTCTTTCTCATGGTAGAACCATCCGGGACGGATAGAGGTGTTGCACTCAGCCGGAACCCACGCGTCGCCATCGGCATGGCCCTGCTGCAGCTCCCAGTACTTGTCGTAGCCAGGATAAACTTCCTTACTACGCAGGAACGACCAGTTAGTGGCAAAGGCATAGCCCTCCTCGTTGCCCACCCAGCGGCAGCCTGGCCCTCCGTCAGAGAAGATGATGGCCTGCGGCTGGTACTGCGACACCATCTGCCAGGCACGGGGGAAGTCATAATAGTTACGGCGGTCTATCTTGCGTTCCTCGCGGGCACCGCCATAGTAGCCGTCGCCGCCATTGGCTCCGTCGAACCATACCTCGAAGATGTCGCCATACTGGGTAAGAAGTTCCTGGAGCTGGGCGTAGAAGTATTCGCGGTAAAGGGGTGTGCCGTAGAAAGCCTGGTGACGGTCCCAGGGCGAGAGGTAGACACCGAACTTGAGCCCATACTTGCGGCAGGCTGCCGAGAGCTCGCCCACGATGTCGCCCTTACCGTCCTTGTACGGAGTATTGCGCACGCTGTAGTCGGTGTACTTGGTGGGCCAGAGGCAGAAGCCGTCGTGATGCTTGGCCGTAAGGATAATGCCCTTCATGCCGGCGGCCTTGAGGGTGCGGGCCCACTGCTCGCAGTCGAGCCGGGTGGGGTTGAAACTGCTGAGGGGCGCGTCGCCATAACCCCACTCGCGGTCATTAAAGGTGTTGGGGCCGAAGTGTATAAAGGCGTAGGTCTCCAGCTGCTGCCAGGCCACCTGGTACGGGGTAGGAAGTGGGGCGATGGGAGCCGGAGCCGCCGTCTGGGCGAGCAGGCCCACCGAGGGGGTGCCCATTAGGACAGTGAGTAATAAGTGCTTGATGTTCATTATAGATGATTTTGAGTTTATGGTCTATTTGGATGGGGCGTACCAGTCTACGCGCATGGGCATTACCTCCTTGCCGTTTACCTTGACCTTAATAGTAATAGTACGGGCGCGTGTGTATGTACGGGGAGCCCGGTACGACACCTTGAACGTGGTGCGCTCGCGGGGCTTCAGTTTGATGGATGCCGGCATCTTGAGCACAGTGTTATTGGGTACGCGCTCAAAGGTTATCACCATGGGCTTGTCGGTCTCGTTAGACAGGCGCTGCTCTATCTCATACGATTCGCCGGCGCGCAGCGCCGGGAAGGCGTAGACCTTATAGCCCATATACAGGCCGGAGCCAAAGGCGTATGGATAGTCCTCGGTTACGGGGTGGCGATAGGGCACCACGTTGCCCTTGACCCATACCCGGGTATAGCCGCGGCCTCCATTGAGGTTCAGTACTATCTCCTTGCTAAACTTGCCAGGACGCGAGAAAGGGTTGTAGGTAACCTTTACCTCGCCCTTCTTACCCGGCAGGATGGGGGTCTTGGTAAACTCGGCCGTAGTGCAGCCACACCATGAGTTAACTTCGCTTATCACCACTGGCAGGGCTCCCTCATTGGTAAAGGTGAACACGTGCGACACCTTGCCGTTCTTCTCCAGAATGGTACCGAAGTCGTGTACTCGTTTATCGTACTTGAATGTAGTAGCGTAAGTAGGCTCCGTCTGAGCCCAGGTCATGGCTGGCCACACTGCAGCCAGCACCATTAGCAAAAGTCTCATCATTTAGGTTCTATTTTATTGCAAAAGTACAGTTTTTCACCATCAATGCCAAAACATTTGACTTTTATTTTCAAATCGGCGGTAAACTAAGGCCCCTGTAAAAATCGACAACATCAAGAAGCAGGCCTTGCTCTTTTCCCCAAAAAGACGTACTACAAAAAGCGCACCCGGCAATACGGCTGCCGGGTGCGCCTCATATCAGCATATTGTTCAAGAGAACTTATACATCATTCGACCGTTAGGATGACACTGGTATCAAACGGCTCGGTATGCCAATACCCCATGGCATCCTCAACCTTCATCTTTCCTCTCAGGATGTAGACTGGACTTTCACCTTTGTCGTCCAGATCAATACTATCTACTTTCAAGTGATTTTTTTGCTGAAAGAAATCTATACTCTCAATGACGACTTTCAGCCCAGAAACGCTATACGGAACAACACTAAGTTCAGAGAGGCGCTTGCCACCGTCAGCAGTTGTGTCCATCTTAGCCTTGAGCATGACATGGGCATCCCATCCATCTATTTCTGAATATACGATGAACTGGACTTGACCCTCCGCATCTTTGGGAGTCATACCAAAAGGCTTTATTTTACGAGGAAGTTCATAGACATGAAAACCACTGGCAACACCTGGAGGCAGTTTGCTGGACGTTTTCTTCCATTTAATAATCTCCGCCGTGCGTGCCACAAAGAAGGCTATGTCTTTCCGAGTAAGGTCGCGCCTCTTGAAGTAGTCATAATCTACAATATAGTATTTGGCGAATGTCGCCAGAGAGTCATATTGCGCTTCGTTCACCTTGTTCTTGACCCACAGGGGTGGTTTGTCCCCTAACTTAGGTTTGGTTGAAGCTGTATTGACTGTACTCTGTGCAAAAATCCCTGTCCCGACACCCACAAAAAGTACCAAGACCATACAAAACAATCTTTTCATACGCATAACATTTATGTTTACTGTTTTCTTTTGCCATAATCATCATTCAATTCAAAGCATTAACATGCTCAAAGATAACAATAAGCATCACACTGACAAAAAAAGAATGGGATGCTGTAACGAATACATTTTCTCATAACTTTTCTTTTTAAGAGGTGAAACAATAAAGACTATTATCAATTAGCTAAAAGACATATGGCAAATATAGCGCGTTTACCTAATAGCACCAAATGAATTTAGTTTAAAAAAATAAGGGGATAGAATTTAACAAATGAGCAAGACAAGCCAACTGAGAATCAGCAAACTACTCATAGAGTTGGCAGAAAAACTAAGAGTCACCGCTCTGCCTATAGCTCAAGCGGTGGCTCTCATTATAATGTCACAGAGTAACCTGCGAATTACTCCTGACTGTCGTTGCGGCGGGGCTGACGGGGTCCGTGGCCACGGCGGTCGCCCTCGCGGCGCGGACGGCGCTCACGCTCCACATAGCCCTCAGGCTTTTCGAGCAGTACGCGGCGCGAAAGCTTGTACTTGCCAGTCTTGGGGTCTATCTCCAGGAGCTTCACCTTAATCTTGTCGCCCTCGTGGATGCCAGCCTCCTCGACGGTCTCCAGGCGCTTCCAGTCTATCTCGCTGATGTGCAGCAGTCCATCCTTGCCCGGCAGAATCTCAACGAAGCATCCGTAAGGCATGATGGAACGCACGGTACCCTCATAGACCTCGCCCACCTCGGGGATGGCTACGATGGCCTTGATCTTGGCCAGTGCGGCATCGATGGCATCCTTGTTGGGAGCCGATACCTGTACCTTGCCTACACCGTCGACCTCATCGATGGTGATGGTGGTATTGGTATCTTCCTGCATCTGCTGGATTATCTTTCCGCCCGGGCCTATCACGGCACCGATAAACTCCTTGGGTATCTCAAAGGCCACGATACGCGGTACCTGAGGCTTCATCTCGGCACGAGGCTCGCTGATGGTCTCCATCATGCAGTTCAGTATGTGCTCGCGGCCGGCCTTGGCCTGCATTAGGGCCTGCTCCAGTATCTCGAAGCTCAGTCCGTCGCACTTGATATCCATCTGGGTGGCTGTCAAGCCGTCCTTGGTACCGGTAGTCTTGAAGTCCATGTCGCCCAAGTGGTCCTCGTCGCCGAGAATGTCGCTCAGGATGGCATACTTGTCCTCTCCGGGGTTCTTGATAAGACCCATGGCGATACCCGAGACGGGCTTCTTCATAGGCACGCCGGCATCCATCAGAGCCAGGGTACCTGCGCATACGGTAGCCATAGACGACGAGCCGTTAGACTCCAGTATCTGGCTTACCAGACGCACGGTATAGGGGAAGTCGGCAGGTATCTGGCCCTTCAGACCACGCCAAGCCAAGTGACCGTGACCTATCTCACGACGGCCTACACCACGCTGGGCCTTGGCCTCGCCCGTAGAGAACGGCGGGAAGTTGTAGTGGAGCAAGAAGCGCTGGTAACCGCGCTGCAGCACGTCGTCAACGAGTTTCTCGTCGAGCTTGGTGCCGAGCGTACAGGTAGAGAGCGACATGGTCTCGCCACGCTGGAAGATGGCGCTGCCGTGAGGCATAGGCAGGGGCGACACCTCGCACCAGATGGGGCGTATGTCGGTGGTCTTGCGGCCGTCCAGGCGCTTGCCCTCGTCCAGGATGCAACGGCGCATGGCGTCGCGCATCACGTCGTCATAATATCGGGTAGCCTCGGCATGCTTCTCCTCCAGCTCGTCGGCTGTCAGGTCGGCATGGTCGGCATCGTATTTCTCCAGGAAGTCGGCCAGGATCTTGTCAAAGGCGTCCATACGGGCGTGCTTCTCCAGAGCCTGCTTGTTGACATCGTACACAGGAGCGTAGAGCTCGCTCTTGATCTGCTCGCGCAGCTCCTCGTCGTTCACCTCGTGACAGTACTCGCGCTTCACGTCGGTACCCAGCTCCTTAGACAGCTCGTCCTGCAGCTCGCACATAGGCTTGATGGCCTCGGCGGCAGCCTTCAGGGCACCGATGAGATCCTGCTCGGACACCTCTTTCATCTCGCCCTCAACCATCATAATGTTGTCCTTGGTGGCACCCACCATGAGGTCCATATCGGCCTCTTCCATCTGCTGGAAAGTCGGGTTGATAACATACTCGCCGCCCACACGGGCTACGCGAACCTCGGAGATGGTGTGCTCAAAGGGGATGTCCGAGCATGCCATGGCGGCCGAGGCGGCAAAGCCGGCCAGCGCGTCGGGCTGGTCTACACCGTCGGCAGAGAGCAGCATGACCTGTACGTACACCTCTGCATGATAATTGGATGGGAAGAGGGGACGGAGCGCGCGGTCTACCAGTCGCGAAACCAGTATCTCGTTGTCACTCGCCTTGCCCTCGCGCTTGGTAAATCCGCCGGGGAAACGGCCTGCGGCACTGTACTGCTCACGGTAGTCTACTTGCAAGGGCATAAAATCTGTACCCGGAACTGCGTCCTTAGCTGCACAAACAGTTGCGAGAAGCACGGTGTTGCCCATACGGAGGACAGCGGCACCATCAGCCTGTTTTGCAACCTTTCCGGTCTCAATTGAGATGGTTCTTCCATCTGGCAATTGAACTGTTTTCGTAATTACGTTCATCTAAAAATTTATTATTATTTTAATTGCATCTAAAAATCCCTCTCTTCCTACTCATAGCGGTCGAAAATGAGCTATTTTTAAATTTCCTTGCAAAGATAGCTATTAAATTGATAATAAACGAATAAACCGCGGTTTTTATTATATTTTAAAAATAGGCGGCGGTTACTGTCGGCGCCACGGCCACCACCACCCCGCCCTGCCGAGGGGCCGACCGTCGGGCAGCGGCCACCGCCATACGCGCCGAGGGGCCGAAGCTGCTGACAGCCACGGCCCCTCGGGTATATAGGAACGGCACCGGTTAGCGGCGCATCACCTTGCGGGCGACCACACCGCGGTCGGTGTACACGCTGACCACGTACACGCCGGCAGGCAGGGCCGACATGTCGACACGGCCGTCTACAGGCTGACCGGCCCAGACCACGGCACCCGACGCGGCGGCCAGGGCCACACGGCTAACGATCACTCCGGGACGGGTGGCGATGGTCACCGCGCTGCCCGACAGGTCGGCGACGATGGTCACGTCGCGCTGGGCCTCCTCGGTGTCTATGCCCGTGGCGTCGACCACGCTGAACACACGGTAGTAGTTGGCCAGCCCGTTGGCCCCTACGTAGCTGCCGGCATCATTCTTAAACTCTACCTGCGGCATGTAGGTACCTAAGGCCAGGGAGGGGCTGTAGGCGAAGTCGAGGGCCACGTCGTCGCCGGCCTGAGCCCCGCTGACGCGCTTCATCAGCACCAGCTCGCCACCCGTATTGGTAAAGGCTCGCAGGCGCAGGTACACGTAGTTGCTGTAGGCCGTGTTGAGATGTACCACGAGCCGTCCGCTTACCCGCTTGCCCGGCGTGAGCACCGTGGGCAGGGTCAGACTCTTGACCGTGATGGCCAGGTCGGCATTGGGCTCTACCGTCACGGTGACGGGAGCCGAGGGCTGGCGTACAGCTATCTCGGTACCGTCGGCCGCGATGGCCGACACGGTTATCCGGTAGGTGCCGGGGTCTACGTTGAGGTATCGCCCGGTGGTCAGGTTCTGGGCCTGGCCCTTGGCAAAGGTGGCGTCGACCTGGCGGAAAACGTAGCTACGCGAGGCGTCGCTGACATCCTGCAGATGGGTCACTATGCCCACCCGGCCCGCCGCGCCAGAGTTGCGCACGGCCATGGCCAGCATGAGCATGTCGGCCTGACGGACGGTGGTGGCACCGCCGCTGCCGCTCCACTCTACGGGCTGAGTAAGGCTCAGCACGGGCAGCGTGGTAACGGGCAGCACCTCGACACGGGCGCGGCCCACCTGGCTGTCGTCAAAGGGGGCGTCGGCATAGCCCTTCTCGTAGGCGGTAACCTCGTAGGTACCGGTGGCCGCGTCCTCGGGTATGTCGGCCAGCACGGTCACGGTCTTCTCGCTCTCATTGTACACATCGACCTTGGCCGACGAGGTCAGGCTGACGGTGGGGTCGGCCACAGAGGTCAGGCAGACGGTTATCTCCTTGAGGTCTACATCGGTGCTGTTGTTGCGCAGGTGCAGACGGAAGAGGGCCGAGCCTCCGGCATGGATGTCGTTGTCGGCGGCGATGGGCGCGAGCAGCTCTACACGGGGGCTGATGGCATGGGCGCCGCGCACGGTAACCTGGCCGCCAGCCACGGTCATGTCTACCTGTCGGGGCAGACCCATAGAGTGGCGTACCAGCTGCCACGTCTGAGCACCGTCGGCCTTGTAAGCCAGGCAGATGGCGTAGTCGCCGTCGGCCAGGCCGTCGGCCGTGGCCTGGATGTCGCGCATGGTGGGATAGGCCACGCCCGACTTGCCGCCGGCGTAGGCGGCTATGGTCAGGGGCTCGCTCTTGAGCACCTTGAGTACCTGTCCGTTCTGGGTGACCACAGCTGCCAAGAGGCCGCTGAAGGCATCGGTGTCCAGGTTTTCCAGTATCGTCATGAGCGAGAACCGGTTGCTGCCGTAGTCGGTGTAGCCCAGACGGGCCGCGCCGTAGACGGGCAGACACACGTCGCTGCCGGTGTCGCCCGTGGGAGGCTGTATGCCGGTAACCATCTCCTGGTCGCGGTTGTAGCCGCCCGTGCCGCCGCCCTCGCCCAGGTCGCCGGGATTGAGGCGGTTAACGAGGAAGTAGCCGTTGCTGGTGCCATACCAGCCCCAGTTGATGTGTATGTAGTCGTTGGTGTCATAGCCGTCGCACACGAAGGCATGGCCGCCGCTGCCGGTATCGCTGGCTCCGCCATAGTACACGGGGCGGCCGGCGTCGAGCTCGGCCTTGAGTAGGCGCATCCACTCGCCGGTGGCGTAGTAGGCGCGCTTGCGCAGGGTGACGCCGCGGTCGTAGCCGAAGTAGCGGCGCAGGGCCCCGGGCACCATCATGGGCGAGGCTCCGCTGCCGGCCTTCTCGTACTCCATCTCGACAGCCACGCCAAACTGGGCGGCGAGGGTCGACACGGCGTCGCGCTGGGCCTGGGTAAACTGACCGCCGCGCTCATAGTAAGGCAGCATGTTGGCCCAGTCGTAGGTGGTGGCGCCGAAGTCGGCCTTGAGGGTGAGGCCCTTGACGACACACGACTTCTGACCCGTGCCCTGGGCGGGATAGCGGTGATAGCGCATAATCTGGGTGGCGGCAGCGGCCACGCAGCCCGTATAGTAGTGGGTGGTGGTGCCTCCGTCGGTATAGGTGGGACACTGGTCGTTGAAGGGGGCGTCCTGGCCCCAGGCTATGTCGCCCAGGAGCGGACTGACCACCGCGGTGGCGCCGGCCTGGGCGGGCTGCCCCTGGGCCAGCGAGTCGGTGTGCCAGTAGGCTTGTACGTACTGGGCGTAGAGGGCCATCCACGCGCGCAGCGACGAGGGTGCCTGGTCCAGGGCGAAGTGGCCATGGTCGGCATAGCCGATGACATTGGCAAAGCGGTCGTCGCCCGACACGATGACAAAGCCGCCCTCGCCCTCGGCATTGAACACATAGTAGGGCTGCTGGTCGGCCGATGCGGGGCTGGCTGTGGCCGACATCAGACGGTGCATGCGCACGGTGCCGGCGGCCTTGTGGCTGCGGGCCATAAAGGCCCGGGCCACCTGCTCGGCCTGGCCGGCGGTTACAGGACTGGCCAGCAGCTGGCTGGCCACGGCTACCAAGAGTAGCCCCATGAGGATAAGTCTGCGTTTCATCTATCTATATACATAATAAGGTGGCCCGTACCCTATGCGGGCGGGCCACCATGGATACTGTTGTCTGCTTAGAGGGCCAGCTTGACGGCCCGTCCGGCGGCGCGCACCACTACCACCTGGCCTGTGGCCACGCTGAGGGTGTTGGCTCCGGCCACGCCGGCCACCTGGGCTATCTGGCGCCCGGCCAGGTCGTACACGGCTATGCGGCCCGCGGTGGGCTGCTCTACGGTGATGGTGCCACCCTGAGCGCTTACCCTGACAGCCTGGCTGGCGGCCACGCCGTCTATGCCGTCGGTGCCACCCAGGGTCACCTCTACCACATTAGATACATTAGAGTAGAGTTCGGCGGCCTCGCCACCGTCTACCGTCTCGCCGATGGCGTTAACGTAGTAAGCGTACACCACGTTGTCCTTGGGCGCGTCTACGGTAAAGTCGTAGTGGGTGTCGGCTGTCTCGTTTACCGAGATGACCTCTGTTACCTTCTCGCCTGCCTTCTTGTTCTGCTCGATGCTCATCTCGTCGATGAAGAGCTTGTAACCATTCTCGCTGTTGTAGCTTATCTGTACATACGAGGCCACTACGCCCTTGGTGAAGGTTACGGTATAGGTGTCAAAGTCGCTCGAGGTGAGGTCTATGGTCTTACTTTCGACGGGGGCACCCTTGAAGCCGTCCGCATTGGGGTCGTCGTTGTAGAGACTGACGGTGGCCTTGCCGCCGCTGTAGAACCGGCCATAGGCGCCCTCGGCCATCTTGATGTTGAGGGTAAAGGCTCCGCCATCAGAGGTAAGGTCCAGTTCGGGGGTGGTCAGCGTGGCTGCGCCCGA
The DNA here is from genome assembly GCA_934183135.1 of uncultured Prevotella sp. Classification (GTDB taxonomy): domain Bacteria; phylum Bacteroidota; class Bacteroidia; order Bacteroidales; family Bacteroidaceae; genus Prevotella. The sequence continues at coordinate 12,952 of CAKPRX010000026.1, read as the reverse complement.
GTAGGGTGACAGCACCATATAGCCGGCTGCGAAGCCGTGGGCCACGCCATACCAACCCGGGTTGTGGGTATAGGTGTCGAGTTCTTCCTGCGAGCGGCCGAACTCGATACTCTCCAGGGTACCCTCGGTAACCTTGGCAAAGTCCTCGCTGAGCACCTTGACACGGGTGTCGGCCTTCAGGGTCTCGGTGCGGGTCAGGGTTACGGCATAGCGTATGGCGTCGGGCACTGCCTCCCAGTTGGCGGTAAAGCCGGTAGCCGTAACGTTGGTGGCAGCGGTGGCCTTGGGGGCATCGATGTCGTCGAGCACCTTGATGACGCGCATCTCGTCCGAGTAGTCAGACACGTTGCCGGCCTTGCTGCGGCCGCGCACGGTGTAGTAATAGGTCTTGGAGGCATCCAGGCCGGTTACCTTTTTCTGGACACTTATGGCAGACGCGTATGAGGGCTTAACCACCTCGTCGCGGAGTACATACTCCTTGTCGCCGTTGGCCGCCTTGGAGTAAACATCGAGCAGGTAGTCAGCCGAAGAGCTATCGTGTTTCCACTTGGCGGTAAACGACACGCCATCGGCCTGCGTGGGCAGCTCGGGAGTAGGCACCACTACCATCGAGGGGCTGGTCTCTATCCTGAACAGGTCTATCAGGAAGCCCTCGAACATACAGGTCAGCTTCAGCTTTGTCGACGTGGTGATGGCACCCGTGTACACCACCACGTCGTGCCACTTGTTGTCGGTGAGCACCACCTGCTTAATCGTACTGCTGTATCCGTAGCCTATCGTCACGGCCTCGCCATAATCGGCAGCGGCACGGAGGCGCAGGGTAATCTTGGCGGCCTGGCCGCGCACGGCCTTGCTCAGATAATCTGTCTCCAGGTTACCACCCTGGGCTATCTTCAGCTTGCCACCAGCCTCATATACCTTAGAACTGCCGTAGCTCCAGTGCAGATTCTTGTACAGTTTGCCCGAGAAGCCGCCCAAATCCGTGGTGGCGGGTTCGTCTTCCGAGCCTTCGGTAAAGCTGTCGAAGTTTTCGTCTAAGACAACGGTCACGTTGTCGTCCTGTGCCATAGCACCCATGGCGAACGCTGCGAAGAGCATTGCCAGCATGAGTAGTTTTTGCTTCATAAAAATTCTGTATATGTATGATTTCTAATTATGTCAAGTGTGTCGCTGCACCCTGGGCGGCGGTCAGTAGCAGTGCCATGGCTCTCTCTATGACACCAGAGGAGGCAGAGATGTGCCCCAAGACAGACAACGGGGCACGCAATGGTTGCAAAATTACAAAATAATCGGCTGATAGCTATCACATTAGCCGTCTTTTTTTGTTTTTATGTAACATTTTTGCAGTTTTCGGCCACCAAGGTGGTTCAACAGGGAGCCCCGAGGATATTTGGGATTGGCTCCGGCTTGCCTTGCGCGACGGATGGGTGCTGGCAACAGTCACAGACTGCGCTCTGACACGTGTCGTAAAGATTTTTCTGGCAATGTATAAATATACATTTCTGCCGTTTCGGCAGCAGACAAGGGTGTTTAGCCCTTTCATAATTAGCCTGTACGCTCGCCGAGGTGGCCAGCGGCGGAAAAACGGCCATTTTCTGACGGTCTGAAAACGGCCATAAAAGTGCTCGCGATGGTCATTAGAATCGTAATGACCATCGCGAGCACAAAAATGACCATCGCGGCGACCCTGAAAACCGACCTCGCGAGAGCTAAAAATAGCGGCGAAAAAGGCACCGGATACCCCTATTTTGTAAAAGGTTGTTACTTTTACGGCCCTTGCGGTGGCCCCAAACACCCCCAATGGCCCCGAAAACCGTCCTGGTTCGATGAAAAATTCCGGGATTTATGCCTCGCGAAACGGCCGTTACGACTGTATATTTATACATTTTCGCCGCGTGTTTTGCATAAATATACAGCCGTGTGCAAAGGTTTTTCAGCATTTTTGTCATGGTTATAGCAGGGATGGAGCTGGTGGTCATGGCCTTGCCCATGACGGGGAGCAGAAATAAAAAGACCGGCCTCTCGTTCAGAAAAGTCGGTCTTTATATTGCTGGCGATGGCTCTCTGCCATGCGCTTGTTGCCTTTTTACCTTTTTACGCTTTCACTTTTTTGCCTTTCAGCACTATTTTACCACCTTGCGGCCGTTCACGATGTAGAGGCCACGGGGCAGGGCGTCGAGGTCGGTACCACGGTAGGTGCCGTCAAGGCTATAGATACCCTTGCGCTTGGCCGCAGGGGCCGATGTGATGACGTCGGTAATGCCGGAAGCTCCCTGGCTGGTTATCTCTATCTCGTCGATGAAGAAGCGGTAACCCGCAAAGGTGAGGTGAGCCTCGCCGCTGCCTGTAAGGGTGGTCTCGCAGGTGTTCCACTCGCCCGGTGTCAGGTCAAACTGGTTTTTCCCGAGTTCGCCGTTATCCGCCGACAGCGCAAGGCTGGCTCCGTCGTTGCCATAGGGGGCTGCCTTGAACTTGATGTGAACCACATCGCCTGCAGTCAGCTTGATGGCGGGCGAGGTGAATGTGGCGGTGGTACCGGCCTGGGCATTGCGGCCCACCACGGCACACTGGTAACCGGCTTTAAGGGTCAGGTTAGACGTCCAGCCCTCTACGTCGGACACAAAGGTGCCCGTGGCAAAGGTTTTGCCTAATGGGGGCGGGTTAAAGCCTTTCCCGTCGTTGCCTCCGGTACCGTTGCTGCGGCTGAAGGTCTCGTGCAGCAGGTAGCCCTCCTGCGAGGCGGCGTTGTTGAAGTTGGTAAACTTGAACGAGGCCACTCCGCCCTGGCAGGCCATGTTGCTGATAAGGATGTTCATCAGCTTCAGGCCGTTGTTCTCAGTATAAGCCACGCACGAGGGGGTAGTAGTGGGGCCCAGGGTGTTGACTCCACCGTAGGGCCAGGCGTCGCCATACTCGGTCGCGGTACTCTTGGTGTTGTCGGCAGGGATGATGGTGATGCGCTCGTGGTCATTGCCGTACTTGGGGGTATTGACGCTATTGCTGCTCCAGTAGGCTGCGTTGTAGTCTATATGGTTGATGATGATGCCAGAGCTGCCCACATAGCGGTCCCAGCCTGTCTGCTGGCGGTTCTCGATAAGGTAGTACTCGTTCTTGCTGCCAGGATTGGTAAAGCGGTACACGTCGCCGCCCTGGACTGTAGTCTTCATGCCGGTGACAGTAGCATCGTCCTTAAGGTCCTTAGGCGTAATCCAGCCGGCCACCATCTTCTCGTAGGCGGTGTAACCGGCAGGGCAGAACTCGTTGCCGTTGTAGCTGCCAGAGCACATCAGGTCCCAGGTGCCCATGCCGTAGAAGGTATTGGAGGCACCGCTGTTGCCGCGGGTATCGTACATGTCGGGATAGCCCAGGCAGTGCGAGAACTCGTGGCAGATGGTGCCTATGCCCATATAGGTAGACTCGGTGCGCAGCTCGTTAGAGCAGGCGTAGACGCTGACTTTCTTGCTGCCCACCTGGAGGGGCGAGGCGAGGTTCCACTTGTGGGGCCATACGGTGTTGGCACCGCCACCGGTGGCCTCGCCACGGCCGGCATAGAGCACAAAGACCTCCTCGACATAACCGTCGCCGTCCCAGTCGTAGGGACTGAAGTCGACCCCGTCGTTATAAGCCTTAAGACAAGCCTCGCGAACCATGCCACGGGCATCTTTGTCGCTGCCGCTATCATCGTTACCTCCGTAAGTGGCCTGGGTACCCAAGGTGTAGGGGCCCTTGACATCGAACTGGAGGTTAAAGCGGCCGTCGCTCTGGTCGCGGAAATAGTCGGCCACAGAGCCTACGAACTGGCCATCATTCAGGTTCTTCTCATTGGCCACGCGGTTATAGTAGGCTTGAGGGTCGGCCATGGTGAAGGGCACATCAGAGAACTGGACCAGCAGGATAAGGCAGCGCTTGTTGCCCGTAAAGCTGACGCGCTGGGCCACGCTCTTCTGTCCGGCCACACGCTGGGGGCCATAACCATAGTTGCCGCTGTCCTGGCTACGCAGGCGCTCGGCGTTCTGGCGCAGGACCTGCATATCGGCCGGGTAGAGCACCTCGTGGCGCTCGGTGTACTGGCTGCCGTCCTTGGCCTGCCAGTAGTGTAAGAACTCGTCGCCCATAAGCTGTACCGCCAAGGTGTGGCCGTTGGCCGTCTTCAGGGTACGCCACAGCCCGGGCTCGGCCGGGATGGCACTGGCCGTGATGGCTGCCACGACGAGCACCATCAGTGTAAGTAATCGTTTCATCATTGTATTCTGTATTAATATTATTGTCATTCGATAACAGAGTGTAAGCCGCTTGGCTATATCTGTGCAAAAATAGTAATATTTTTTAAGGTAATGGCCACACTCGGGCAAATAATTAATAAAGAGGGCAAAAAAAACAGATAGTGTCACCCAGGCCATCGCAAAATTCGCGGAAACCGACCTTTACGATGCTGGAAGCCACCGTTAGTGCGTTGGGAGCCGTTATTAGAAGTCTAAAGACCGACCTTTCCGAATGGAGGGGCCAGTCTTTTTGTTTTTCGCGGCCACCGCGTGCTGGCACACGTCCACTTTTACCATGACGGGGATGCCTCCGCTTACAGCGTGCGGCTTACCCGGGGTTGCGCATAATCTTCATTGTTGCCATCAGCGTCATCATTAAGACACCTGCAATCCATACCAGCACGCAGGCAGCGCTTTTCACCTTTTTACCGTTTTACCTTTCACATTTCAAGGTACTTTTCGCAATTCCGCATGGTACCCATAAAAGAGAGAGCGGCTCCGTGCGGAACCGCTCTCTCTTTGTATTATGCGTTATAGTATGTTGCTATGACACTACAGACTATTACTTCTTAGTAAGAACCATCTTGGTGGCTGTGAACCAGTTGTAGCCTGAGAACTGGCCGCTGCTGGTGAAGATACCACCGAAAAGCATGGCACTTGGGGTAAAGGTAATGGTCTTGAAGTCGGCACTCCAAGTACCCGAAATAGGCGTGTAGCTAAGCGAGCTACCGTTCAGGTTAAGCAGTACAACGCTCATATTGGAATCGCCCAGGCCAAAGTCGAGGCCATCGGCAAACTTGTACTGGCCCAAGTTATCGAATGTAACGCTGCCGGCATTGGTGGCCTTGTCATAGTTGTACGTGAGCACTGCCGTGGTCCACGAATAGCCCATCATACCAGAAACATAGAGGTAGTGGCCGTTGTAATCATCGGCATCCTCACCATCTCCCATGATGGTAACTGTCCATGACTGGGCTGCTCCCTGCCTGCTCTGCGAAGTCATAGTCCATGTTCCCTGCAGTTTATCATAGAACTCTGAGTCGTTATCGCGCAGCGTTATTTCTGTAGTGGCCTGCGTGCCAACCTTAGCACCCTCTGCGCTGATGATGGTAACGCTGAATGTACGTGGGTCGTTGATGTCGTCGTCGTCAACGGCCTTGATTTCTATATTGCCCACACCATCTGAGATAATAACGGTGGTATCGGTTACCAGATAGTTAACATCTTTCTTGGCGGGGTTGGCTCCGGTTTCCTTCACAGATACGTTGACCTTGACAGGGCCGTTGGTCTCGCCGGTAACCACGACGGGCACATTGAAGATGCCCACGTTCTCCTTTACCTTCATGGCGGTGGTCTTCATATTGACCGCCACATCGGCAGCAGTGTTCCACGACGAGTCATCGTCAGAGCAAGCAGCAAACACCGAGGCCACTGCCAGGAACATAAACAATTTGATATATTTCATACTTGTGATGTATTCTTTATGAGTTAAACGTCATTAATTAGCATAACCTGGGTTCTGCTGACCGGCCAGATGGGGGTTGGCATCGAGCTCGCTCTTCGGGATAGGCCAGGTGTAACGGTAGTCGTCGGCCGAGTAAGAGAGACCTGCACCGGCTCTAACGATAACATTGTCAATAGAGGGCAGACCGGCACCGCTAATCTCGGGGTGAGTGGCCTGACGGGTAAAGCCCTGGTGGGTACGGCGCAGGTCGCTCATACGGAAGCCTTCGCCGATGAACTCGAGCTTACGCTGCTTGAGCGTAGTGTTGAGCAGCTGGTCTGTAGAGTACGTAGCTGAGCGATAGTCCTCTACACGGTTGGCGAGGAAGTCGTTCAGATACTGCGAACCGTCCTGGCCGCTGCGGGCGCAGGCCTCGGCGGCTATGAGGTACATCTCCGACAGGCGGAAAGGCTTGGTCATGTTGACGAGGTTGTTAGCATCAGAAGTACGCAGGGCCACATTGCCAGGGAACTTGCTGAACTGGTAAGCCACGTAGCTGCTTCCCTCTATCTTGAGCGTCTGGTTAACCGAGAAGAAAGCCTCGAAACGGCAGTCGCCATCGTCGCTATACTCGCTAAGAGTAGGATATGTGGGCAGGTAGTCGCAGAACTGGTTGTTGCTGCTCAGATAGGCTCCACCCGTAGACGAACCCAGCTCGTCGGCCTTGTCGCGGTAGGGACGCCAGATGACCTCAGTGCCCTCGTCGTCGGTCCACAACTTAGCATAGTCGGCGATAGTGGTAAGCTGGTAGCGGCCACACTCGATGACATCCTTGGCCTTGGCCAGGGCGGTAGCCCAGTCGCCCTTGACCAGGGCCACACGGGCCTGCATGGCCTCAACGGCGTATGAAGAGAGGAATGCCGAATTGGGCGAAAGCAGATTTGCCACGTCAGAGGCGCCGCTGGCCTCGTAAGCCTTGAGCCCTGTGTAAGCCTCGTCCAGGTCGTCCTGTATGAGCTTAAAGGTCTCTACCAGTGTGCTGCGGTCTGGATAAATGGCAATGTTACCCGATGGGTTGTAGGTAACGCTCAGGGGCAGTCCGCTGTGCTCGGCCTCGGGGTTAGTCTGGGTGTACGACTGGCAGAAGTGGTCGGCCAGGAAGAAGTAGAAGTACGCGCGGCTGAAGTAAGCCTCTGCGCGGTAGCGCCCTATCTCTGCCTTGTCGGCATCGGTAATGCCCTCCTTGGCCAACAGCCCGTCGGCCTTCTCTATCACGCTGTTGCTTACAGCTATACGCGAGTAGCAGCTGGCCCAGAAACTCTCTATATCACCATTAGAGGAAAGGATAATACCGTTATTGATCTCGCCATTGCGGTTACCATTACCGATAACACCGTGGAACTCATCCATCATCAGGTCCTGGATGTAGAGCCAGCCACCAGAGGTGGCACTACGGAAGCCGGTGTACAGGTTATTGCGGAACTGACGCAAGTCTGCCTTGTCGCGGATGGCAGTCTGGTCATCGAGAGCGCCAAAGGGCTTAGTGTCCATGCTGCACGACGAGACGAACAGCGTGGCGAAGAGCATCAGTGAAAAATATATTTTTTTCATATTCGTTTCCTATTATATTTATTGTTTGCATTTAGAATGTAACCTCGGCTCCCAGTACGAACTGACGGGTGTTGGGGTAGTTAAAGCGAACCAGGTTGATGTCTGGCTCAGGGTCGTAACCGTTAAAGGGCGTAATGGTAAAGAGGTTGCGGGCTATACCAAATACCTTGAAGCCCTTGATGTAGCGGGTGGCAGCCATCCACTTCTTGGGGAAGTCGTACTGCAGGCTCAGGGTCTTCATGCGCAGGAACGAGGCGTTCTGCAAGAGAGCGTCGTCCAGTACGCCGACATTGTACTCAGCTGCCGGGATGTCGGTAATCTGGCCAGGGTGAGTCCAGATGTTAAGCATCTTGGTCTGCTGGTTAAAGTCTGTAGCGTTCTTGGGGTTGGCAGTATATACATCGTCATTGACGAGCAGGTACTTGCCGCTCTGCCAAGCAAAATCAGCGATAAGGCTGAAGCCCTTCCAGGTAAAGTTGGTACCGAAACCACCAATCCAGGGGGCGTAACGGTTCTTGCCGGTCCATACGGTGCAGTTCTCCTCGCTGTAGTTCTTGGTAAGGTTGCCGTCCTTGTCGTACCACATGGGGGCACCATCGCGGGGGTCAACACCGGCACGGCGGGGCAGATAGAACTCGCCATAGGTCTTGCCTTTCTCATAGCGTACACCGGTATTCTGTATTGTGTAGCTGTCGCGACCACCGAAGAGCTCGGTTATCTCGTTATAGTTGTAGCCCACGTTGGCCTTGACGGTCCAGTTGAAGTTGCGGTTCTTGATGATGTCTACCTGGGCATCGAGCTCGATACCCCTGTTAATCATATTACCTATATTACCCACACCGGAGCTAAAGCCAGTAGTGAACGAGTAAGGTATTTTCATAATCATGTCGCTACTCTTGTTGCTGTAGTAGTTGAACTCGACATTCAGACGGTCAAAGACACGGGCGGTAAGGCCGATGTTGAGTTTGGCCACCTTCTCCCAGGTAAGCTCGTAGTTAGCAGCCTGGGCAATGCCGATAGAGCCCTCGCCATTGTACTTGCCACCAGTACCGAAGAGGCCGAAGTAGTCGTAGGCACTGGGACCGGCGTCGCTACCGGTAGTACCATAGTTGACGCTGACAGAGAGGTCATTGAGCCAGTTGACACCGCTCAGGAACGCCTCCTTCTTGGCATCCCACTTGGCACCGAGTGACCAGAAGGTACCCCAGCGGTGGTCGGGCGCGAACTTAGAGCTACCGTCACGGCGCAGAGAGCCGTAGGCGTAGTACTTCTCCTTATAGTTGTACTCGGCGCTGCCGAATACAGAGTTGGCCACCACCTCGCTCTGAGAGTCTTCCAGGTCGTCTACGTTTACTGTGGTAGCAGCGGCCATGATAAGCCGGCGTTCGTCGGTCTGTCCTGTGGCATAGGCGCCGAAGAGGTTAGAACGCTGGATACGGGTCTCCTCGCCGAGGAGGACATTGATATAGTGGTCGCCGAAGTTCTTACGGTACTCGGCAGTATGGGTCAGGTTGTACTGATAGTAAGACGACAGGCGGTTTTGCACGGCACCGGTATTGTTAATCAGCTCGCCGGTCTTGCTGTTGCGGCTGCCCACCAGGTCGCCCATAGGTGTCTCGAACGACATCCATGGCACATAGCGGTTGTCGAGCGTCTCGTGATAGCCGAAGAGCGACTGCTGGGCTGTCAGTGTGAGGCCCTCTATCGGGGTAAGCACCTCGTTAAGCGCCATGTTGAGGGTGATGCGCTTGCGGAAGGCAGCACGGTGAGAGTTGTCGAACCAGATAGCCGTTGCACGTGAATAGTGCAGATAGGCGGCACGGTCGCCTTTCACCAAGTTACCATTGTCATCGAATGTATAATAATAAGGAACATCATAGGGGAGAGCCATACGGGCGAGCACCAATGGGTCGTTGGTATAAGTTTTTTGGTTCGCGTTACCAGCATTCCAAACTGCATTCTGCTCATAGTCGTGAACACCGAGGTTAGAAGAAAATCCTACCTTGAAGTACTTGTTAAGGCGGGCGTTGATGCGGGCGTTGAGGGTAGAACGCTGCATGGCCGACTTGTCGATAAGGCCCTGCTGCTTGTGGTGGTTGTACGACAGATAGTAGTTAACCGTCTGGCTACCACCCTGCATAGTGGCGTTGATATCATAAGTAGGAGCATTGTCGTTCAGTGTTTCCTTGTACCAGTCGGTGCTGAGCCCGTACTTGCTGACCAGGTTACGTATATCGTCGCTTACAGGCTGACCGATGAGGTCGCGGAACTGGACATACTGCTCAGAGTTCATCATCTCGGCACCGTCAGAGGCAGGCGTAGAGATACCGTACTGAACCTTGACCGACACCTGGGCGCTCTCGTTGTAACGGCCCTGCTTAGAGGTGATGAGGATAACACCGTTGGCAGCACGGGCACCGTAGATAGAGGTCGAGGCAGCATCCTTGAGCACGGTGATATTGGCAATGTCATCGGGGTTGAGCGTGCTGAAGAACGTGGAGCTGATGGGCGCACCGTCGAGGATGAACAGGGGCTGGTTGCTAGTTGCAAGGAAGTTGACACCACGCAGACGGATGGTAGCGGTCTGCGAGGGGTCGCCACCGGCGCTCAGCACCGACAGACCAGATACCTGGCCAGCCAGGGCATCGGTAAAGTTAGGGGTAACTATCTTGCCCAGCTTGTCGGAGCCCACGGTACCGATGGCACCTACCACGGCTCCCACCTTCTTGGCGGCACCGTAACCGGTAACCACTACCTGCGAAAGGGTCTGATTGTCGGGATCCAGGACTATCTGCATGTTGGCAGAAGCCTTAACTCGCTTGGTAACCATACCGATCGAAGAAATCTCGAGCTCGGTGTTGGCCTTGCTGACTACAAGCGAGAATTTTCCATCAATGTCAGTAGCGACACCTACCTTAGTGCCTACTACCTTGACAGACGCACCGATTACAGGCTCGTTGTCTTCGCTGCTGACTACGGTACCTGTAACTTTTGTTTGTGCCAGCGCCATTCCTATGCTAAGGAAGAGGCAGGCAAAAAACATCGTTAGTCTTTTTTCCATAAAATCTCTCTCTTTAAATAATAAATGTAAACTATATAATTGTATTCTTTATCTGTTTAGCTCACTTCTCTGTTATTTCCAATGCCAATTTTACCCTTAACGGCTGCCTCATCGGCGGCCCTGCAATCTTACATTTTGAAAACCAAAGTCGGCAAAAAAATTACACTTTAGCAACCATTTTGCGCATTTCTACTGCGTTTTGCCATTTTTTGTGGTGCAAAGTTAATACGTTTTCATCATTTATAACTAAAATAATGGTAAAAACCGCCCTGTTGTTAACCATTATTAACATTACAACGGTGTTTCGAGTGAAAAAACATTATTTGCACCGCCCCTTTTATTTCAATCAGCACCTAAAATATGGCAAAACATTTACAAATCGTTATCAGCAAAAATAAAAATGTAAAAAAGGGAAGGGGCCAAGGCCGCAAGGGGGTGGGCCAAACCGCGCAAAGAGTGACCCCCAAGCCCCCAAAGGGGGTTGTAAAGCACCCCATGTGGGAATGGAGAGCCATTCGGGTACAGCAGGGATTATTGCCCCATTCGCAGAGAGCGACCTCCTATCGAAAAGTGAAAAGGGGAAAGGGTAAAAAGGCAAAAAGCGCGGGCCGAGTGAGCATCGCGAGAAATGGATAGGCCGACCTTTAACTTCCTAATGACGGCTCCGGCGAACGTAAAGGTCGGCCTCTGCGATTGCAGGAGCCGACCTATATATTTACTGGGATAACTACTGGGGATGTACTATCCGCCTCGCCATATTTTCCGCTTTATCATTCTGTAAACAGAAGAAGACCTTAGCCTTGCTCCAAGAAGTAAGAGATGGCCGATGACAACGCCTCCAGATGGTTCTTGACAACATCGAACACTATCTCGCCGTCTATATCAAAATAGCCATGAGCAATATGATTGCGCATGCCCACTATATCCTGCCAGGGAATATCAGGACGGGTGGCAAGCAATAAGCCGTCTGTCATTTTGTCTACCTGCTTAATACCCTCGCCAATGGCCTCTATAAGCATGCAGCTGGCAGCCAAATTCTTCATCCCTTCGGGCGAGCAATAATAGTCGTCAGGGTCTGCCACATCACGATTCCACTCACGGAGATGGCGGATGGCAGTGTCAATCTGGCCAAGAAGCCCGGTAACCTTATCGGATAACATAGATACCATCCTTATTAATTTCCTGCAAGAGGTAGGGGTTAATGTGCCGATGAAGCCTAACGACATCGACATGGCACTGCAAAATGTTTTCGAGGAAACGGCGTAAGCGGACAACCTGAAAAGCCTGAGAGGGCATGTCGACACAGATGTCGACATCGCTTCCACGGTGGTGCTCGCTACGGGCCACCGAACCAAAGACGCGCAATGACCGAACGCCGAACGTGGCCCGGATATCCTCGGCATGAGCGAGCAGCAACGCGATATACTCCTTGGTACTTTTCATCTCTAAGAACTTAATAAAGACAAACTATACATGTGCAAAAATAGACATTTTTCCACAATACACCAAAAGAAATCCATTAATTCTCATGCCACACCGCACCAAAGGCAGCGGCGGTGCCTGGCGGTGTGGCGGCGGCACGGACACTGGGGACGGACGGAAACAGAGAGGGGTGCCCGGCTCTTGCGAGTGGCACCCCTCCTTCTACGTTAGTATGTTATGAAAAATTTGAGAGAATAATTGAAACTTCACAGTTTCGTTGTTGTTTTACTAAACATGATTTTATAGAGAAAGCATAGAAATTACTTATTTGATAATGGGTGTCGACACGACCTCCGTGGGCTGTATGCTGGTCTGCGCCATGGTGTCGAGCACGGCCGAGTCGGCCTTGGCTACCGACGTACCATGCTGCACGCGGTCGTAGTCGTAGCCGCTGACGCCACCGAGGGCAGGACTATTGGTGTCGAACGACATCTGGAACGCATTGCTGATGGTGAGCATGATGGCCACCACAGCCGCTGCCTTGAACAGGGGCTTGAGCCGCTGTGCCATAGGTATTACGCGCGCATGGACACGGGCGGGCTGCTGGGTGAGAGCCAGCACGCGGCGGTCAAAGTCCTCGCCCAGGGTCTCAGTCTTAGCCTCGGCTGCCTGGTAGGCAAAGAGGGGCTGATACTGGGCCAGCTCGGCGGGCACGGTCTTCTGGCTGAAGAAGGCGCGGAGTATCTCCTCTTCCTCGAGCGACGTCTGGCATGACCAGTAGCGCTGCAGTAATTGTTTTATATAGTTATAGTCCATACTTGTCAAATTCGTTAAATCTCTGTTTGATGGTCTGGCGGGCCCTGAAGATGCTCACCTTGACCTGTTCCTCGCTGATGGCAAGTATATCGGCTATCTCGCGATACGCCTTGCCCTCAAAGTCGCGCAGCTGCATGCACATGCGCTGCTTCTCGGGCAGCGCGTCGACCAGCCGGCGTACTATGGCCATACGGTCGGCACTGAGTGCCTGCTCATAGGGAGTAGACGAGGTGTCGGGGCGATCCTCGGGCAGCGTGCCGCCGGTCTCGGTGCGACGGGTGTTCTTGCGCAGGGCATCCAGGGCCAAGTTCTTGCAGATGGCGAGGCTGAATGCCT
>CAKPRX010000025.1 GCA_934183135.1 uncultured Prevotella sp. | reverse complement strand
TCTGGGCGTTTCACCTTCAGAGCTTCGTGAATTTTAGGAAGCACCTTCTCAGGGTTCTCGCCCTTGGTATCGAAATAAACGTCGATAACCGGACCGATAATCTGCGAGATGCGTCCATTTATCTGTGACATAAGCTATGTATTTTGTGATTTGAATATTCCTGTTAATCGTTTTAGATGCTAAGTTCGTCGAGTACCTTGATGAGCGACTTGTCAAACGGCTTATCCGAGCGGATGGCCTCCGACAGTGGCACATACACTATCTCGTTGTTGCGCACGCCTACCATCACGTTGCGCTGGCCCTGCATGATGGCCTGGATGGCTCCCACTCCTGTGCGAGAGGCCAGTATACGGTCGTGGGCCGACGGGCGGCCGCCGCGCTGCAGATGGCCTAAGATAGAGACGCGCACATCGTAACCGGGAAACTCCTTGCGCACACGGTCGGCATAGTAGAGGGCACCGCACTTGGGGCTCTCGGACACGATAACGATACACGAGCGCTTGGACTTACGTATGCCGCGCTCCATAAACTGGGCCAGCTGGTCTACATCGGTAGAGTCCTCGGGGATAATGGCGGCCTCGGCACCCGAGGCGATGGCGCTGTTCTGGGCCAGGAAGCCTGCGTCGCGCCCCATAACCTCGACAAAGAAGATGCGCTCATGGCTCTGGGCGGTGTCGCGGATGCGGTCCACACACTCCACGATAGTGTTCATGGTGGTGTCGTAGCCGATGGTCGAGTCGGTGCCATAGAGGTCGTTGTCGATGGTACCGGGCAGACCCACACAGCACACGTCGAACATCTCGGCGAAGTCGCGGGCGCCGGTAAGCGATCCGTTGCCGCCGATAACTACCAGTGCGTCTATCTCCTCTTTCTTCAGGGTCTCGTATGCCTTCTGCTTTCCCTCGTCGGTCATAAACTCCTTGGAGCGGGCAGTCTTCAGGATGGTTCCACCCGACATGATGATGCCGCTCACGTTCTCCGTGGTAAAGTCTACGACCTCGTCGTTAATCAGGCCGTCGTACCCGCGGTAGATACCCTTAATCCTAAATCCATTACAGATGCCCGAACGGGTTACCGCCCTGATGGCGGCGTTCATGCCGGGGGCATCGCCTCCAGATGTAAGTACTCCGATTGTTTGAATCCTTGCCATATCTATTTTTTATTTCTATTTCCACCTATTTATATTATAAGCATCAGCGCCAGGCCGACGGCTGCTCCCACCAGGGCTTTCCACCCCACGTGGCTAAAGTACCACCCCAGCCGTACGCGCTCGGCCCGCATCAGGGCCATGCCGCTCATGGAGCCTATGCAGAAGATGTTGCCGCCCATGGCGGTGGCAAAGGCTACAAGGCTCCAGTACCCGTCGTTGAGGGCACACTGCTTGCCCAGGGCGAAGAAGCTCACCGCCGAGGCGAAGCTGTCCAGGAAGGTGCTCACGCCGCCGGCCACGATGCCCATGAGCCACGGTGTACCGAGGTACGCGCCTGTCTGCCGGGCCAGCCAGCTCACGGCTCCCGTCTCCTGTACCACACCCACGGCCAGCATGATGCCCATCACGTAGAGCATCATCTGTATGACGCCATACTGCAGCACCCGGGGTATGCGGCGCTGTATCATCTCGTCTACGTTCATAAACCGGTGGTTCATCACCTCATTGACAACCCACAACACCGACAGCACGCAGAACGCGCCCAGGAATGGGCTCAGCCTGGTAATGCTGTGGAATGTGGGGATGAACCACAGGCCGCCAATGCCCACGATGAGCATCAGCAAGCGCTGCCATACGTTGAGCCTGGTGTCGTCGCCACGGTAGGGCATGGACACCCACTCGGTGTCGATATGCTCAGGCAGGCTGCGGCCTATCCACCAGGTGGGCAGCAGCCATGCCACCAGGCAGGGAACCGCCATGGACAGCGAGTAGGCCGTGGGCGTAACGTGGCCCATATTCCACAGGAACAGGCCCGCGGGGTCGCCTATCACGGTGAGGGCTCCGCCGCAGTTGGCTGCCAGCACGATGGCCGATCCGTAGTACAGCCGCGACCGCCAGTGGGGCACCACGCCGCGCATCATGGTGAGCATCATCACCGTGGTGGTGAGGTTGTCCAGATTGGCCGATATGACGAACGTAGAAAGCGACAAGGCCCACAGCAGCCTACGGCTACGGCGGGTCTTCATCAGCTGGGTAACAAAGTCAAAGCATCCGTTGTTGTTGAGTATCTCGACGATGGTCATCGTGGCCAGCAGGAAGAGCACTGTCTCGGCAGCCCGGCCCACGTACTTGAGGAACACGTTCTGCGCTATGTACTCCTTGACCACCACGCTGGTGGTCCTGGCGCCTGCCAGGAAGTCTGTATAATCGGCCAAGTGCTGGCTCATCACGTAGTCTGTGCCATAGCAGATGTACAAAATCCATCCTACTGTTCCCGCAAACACAGCAACAGCGGCCTTGTTCACCTTTGTCAGGGACTCCGTGGCAATCAGGATGTAGGCCAATATCAATATGACTACTATGACGAGTGTCATCGTTCTTTCTTATAACATGATGGATGGCGGCCCGTCATTGACATAGGGCTAACCGCCTGTCCTACACTCTGCCCATCCGTCACAGCGGACGGGCAAGCCAAGCGGCATGAGCGCGCTCAGATGCCCGAGGCGCCGCCAATCATCTGCAAAGATAGCCAAATATTATGGAAACGGATGTAAAAGCTGTAGTTTTTTTTCATCGGTTTAACAAACTTTTAAGCCATCGTCACACTTATGGCGCCGAAGAGGACAACTACGGGGCCCTAAATGGCTAAGCAAAAGATTAACAGCTATTTATGACACCTATACATACCATCGGAAAGTACGATTATGGCGAGCCGACGGACGAGGGACACCTGGGGCTCGGGCGGAGCCTGTAGCCATCGGCCCGCGAGCCTCGGCCGCCTGGCCGGAACCCGCTCGCTCACAGCCTGTGCAGCCAGCGCTTGAGCCCGAAGTACACTTGCTCCTGCCAGCAGAACAGGCACCAGCTATGGCGCAGGGGCATATAGCCCAACTTGTAATGGTTGCGGGCGTAGAGGCGGCCCACCTCGATGCCGCGCCACACCCGGCGCATCTCGGCCAGTGCGCGGCGGCGCGTCCAGGGGCTCATGCCGCGGCGGTGCAGGTAGTAAAACCGGTAGCAGTCTACCAGTACCAGCCAGCGCACGTTCTCGTACTCGCTGAGCACATTGTCGGCCACGCCGAGCTGTATCAGCTGCCGCCGCATGCTCTCATTGGCCCGCAGGTAGTCAAAGTGGCGCATGCTGACCTGGTGGGTAACCGAGCCGGCATGCTGCCGGTAGTAGTAGCGCCCCCGGCAACGGCGCACGTGGCGTGCTATATAATAATGTATGCGCGTAGTATTGTCGTCGCTATAGGCCCGGCACGTGTCGTCGTAAGGATAGCGGTGGTGTATGTCCGCGCGCACCATGTACACGCCGTGTATCTGCCAGGTAAGGCTCTTGCGAAAAGCCTCGCGGCCCGTCAGGCAGTCGAAGGGTTCGCTCTTGGCCAGCTGCCAGTCGCCGGCCGAGCGCCACATCACCACCTCAAAGAGCACGCAGTCGGTGTCGGGATAGCGGCCGAACACGCTGACGGCCTGGGCGAGGGCATCGGGGGCGTACCAGTCGTCGGCATCCAGGAAGCAGATGTAGCGGCCCGTGGCCAGGCTGAGTGCCTGGTTGCGCGCATAGGCTTGCCCATGGTTGGCCATAAGTGCCAGACATCTTACGCGGGCATCGGCCTGTGCATAGCGCTGGGCTATCTGCAGGGTGTGGTCGGCCGAGCCGTCGTCGACCACTATTATCTCTATATCGGCCAGCGTCTGCCCCGTCAGCGAGTCCAGGCACTGGGCCAGGTACCGCTCGGCGTTGTAGGCTGCCACCAGCACCGAGCACGCTGGTCTCTCCGTATTCATACGCGGGGCCCTCCATCGGTTAGCTGCCGCCGCCCCTGCCGGGCAAAGAGCCAGCGCGAGCAGGCCAGGCTCAGCGCGAGCACCACCGCTCCCCCACCCCAATAGGCCCAGGGCGAGGACACGCCTGCCAGCAGGTAGGACGCCACCACGAGGGGCGCCTGCAGGCCCACGCACAGCAGCGTGGGCCGCGACAGCCGGTAACCGTAGCGCCAGCGGTTATAGACGAGCAGCAGGGCCAGGTCCAGCAGGGCCCCTATCAGCAGGGCCACGCCGGTACCGGTGATGCCCCATCGGCCGAAGCATACGTACATCAGCGGCAGTATCATCAGCACATAGGCGCTCTCCATGAGCAGATACGAGCGCGAGTCGCTGCGGCTCAGCGGAATATAGGCTATGGGCAGCTTGACCGCCCGCACCATGAGGGCCACTATCGTAAACTGCATCATGCCTGCGACGGGCATGAAGCGGCCGCTGAAGAGCAGGGGCAACAGCACGGGCAGCCCGAACATGAAGGTCACCAGCAGCGGGGCAATGAGCACCACCGACACCTCTATCTGCCTGTTGACACAGCGGTTCATCGCGGCACCCGGGGCGGCCACGGCCGAGAGCCGGGGGAAATAGTCGGTCTCCATGGCGGCAAAGACCATGCCGCCATAGGTCATCGTCATCATGTAGCCGGCATTGTACAGGCCCACGGTTTCGAGCGACCCGGCCACATTGAGGTACGAGCGTATCGCAAACTCCATACCGCTGCCCATCATGCCCACCGCGACAAACGAGACGCCCAGCCGCAGCATCCTGTCGCCCCGCCGCAGGTAACCCAGACGGAGCGACACGCGCGGCGGAAAGAGCCTGAACGAGTAGGCCATGGTGAGCACGGCCTGTATGAGGGCCGCCGCCACCAGCGAGGGCACGATGGCGGCCTCGCCGTATATATAATAAAGAGGTATGGTAACCACCAGCACGGCAAAGACATTACAGACCGACACCTTGGCCAGCGCACGCAACCGCCTGACGGCCTTGAGCACGGCCATCTCGCCGCCCGTAAGGGCCATCAGCGCCACCACGGGCGACAGGAGCAGATAGTGCAGGGTGTGGCTGCCCCAGGAAAACGAGCAACCGTCTATCAGGGGGGCCGCCAGCACACACACCACCAGGCCCAACAGGGCCACCACTCCGCTCCACGACCTTACCAGGCGCACCTGCTCGGCCAGCACGGCCGCGTCGCCCTGCTCATAGGCCTCCGAGAGGGTCTTCACCCCACTCATTGACACGCCCATGTTGGTAGAGTCGGACACCAGTTTGACGGTAGAGTTAAAGAGCGATATGAGGCCCATGCCGTTAGGGCCGAGGATGACCGCCACCAACTTGTTGCGTATCATTCCCACCAGTATGTTCAGCCCCTGGATGCCTCCGAATAGGCTGGTGTACTTCAGTATATGTCTGTACGAGTCTGTCTGCCGTTCCATTCTACCTATTATAACGCACAAAATGCCCAATTATTTCCATAAGGCATAAAAAAAACGCTCCTGGGGCTGCCCTGAAGCCGTCGCGACTTGAAAAGCAAGAGGACAAAAGGGCAAAAAAGTAAAAAGCCCAGGGGCAGCGAACCTCTCCGGAACGAAGGACTTTACAGTCCTGCTCGTGAAAATCCTTTACACGCGGCTGTATATTTATGCAAAACGCGAGGCGTTTCTGCATAAATATACAGTCGTAATGGCCGTTTTACGGGGCGCAATTTCCATAAAAATGCAACAAACCAGGATGATTTTTGGGGCCATCGGGGGCATTTTCGGACAGTGCAAGGGCCGACAAAGTAACAACTTTTTACAAAATAGGGGCGTTTAGCACCTTTTTCACCGCTATTTTCGGCTCTGCCGAGGACGGTTTTTAAGGTCGCCGCGATGGTCATTTTTTCGCTCGCGATGGTCATTACGATTCTAATGACCATCGCGAGCACAAAAATGATGGTTTTCGGGTGGCCCGAAAATTGCCGTTTTCGCCACCGCCGACCACCTGGCGAGCGTACAGACAAATTATAGGAGGCCGAAAAGCCCCCGCCCGACGCCGGAAGGCCGAAAATGTATATTTATACATTATCAGAAAAATCTTTACGATTCCAGCCAGGGCATTTCCCGTCAGCATGAGCGGACAGGAAGCCTGTACCTGCACACAGGAGAGGGCAGCTCTTACCTTTCCCCGTCGCCACGGGGCTGCCGAAGCGCAGCCAGGGGCACAGACACGACCCTCCCCACCCGCCTTGAGCAAACACGGGCAGACATGGCAGCACTGCTCATTATCAGTATAATAGACACCACACGCGCAGAAAAGATAAAAATATACTAAAAAAAACACAGGAAAAATTTGCAGGTATCAGATAAAACCACTACCTTTGCACACGCATTTGAGAAACAATGCTTGGCTATCAGAACGATACCCCTGGAAGGATGGGTGAGTGGCTGAAACCAGCAGTTTGCTAAACTGCCGTACGGGTTTACTGTACCGGGGGTTCGAATCCCCCTCCTTCCGCAGGCAGAGTTTGACAATGCAGCTAACGGTCGGTTCATCTAACGGTTAGGATACAAGATTCTCAATCTTGGCATAAGGGTTCGATTCCCTTACCGACTACTCCAAGTCCACTAAACCATAACATTAGCCCAACGGCTAACATGGTAGTGGACTTTTTTCGTATCTCGCCCACCCCGCCAGCCGTCCCGGCACGGCTCAGTTGTTATTCTTGGGGATTTACATTCTGTTACGCGGATAGATTAGCAACTCTGAACAAAAAGAATTTCATATCAGCCACTCCTCTGAAGTCTGCTCTGAACACCTTTTACTTGACGTTGAAAGATTCGGCAGCCGCATCGGTCTGTCTTCCGACAAAGAGGTTGAGGATTTCCCATGGATAAAAAGTACCCCAGAGCATCCACCGCCCCTCCATAAGCGATGTCGAGCGCAGTTGTGGCTGCGCGCGCAAGCGTGGGGAGCACAAAAAAAAGCCAAGCAAATCTGCTTGGCTTTTGGTTGGGATACTCGGACTCGAACCAAGAATGACAGGACCAGAATCTGTAGTGTTACCATTACACCATATCCCATTGTTGTGACAATCATTATCCTGATTGCGAGTGCAAAGGTAGCTATTTTTTCTGTACCGACCAAACAAATCGTCTATTTTTTCATAAAAAAAATCAAATTAGTCGTCTAAACGTGCCATATTCGGATAAATAGGCGTAACTTTGCATAACAACAAAAATGATAAAAGACTGAATGACTACAGCAACAGAACTGGTTGAGACGATAACCAGAGCGATACAGGAAAAGAAAGGTAGGGACATAGTGGTGGCCGACCTGAGTAAGATAGACGGGGCCATAGCCCAGTATTTTGTGATTTGCCAGGGCAACTCGCCGGCACAGGTTGAGGCCATAGCCGAGTCTGTGGGCGACATGGTGCGTACAGAGCGGGGCGAAAAGCCCGTAGGCGTAGTGGGTCTGGAGACCGACCAGTGGGTGGCCATCGACTTTGCAGATGTGCTGGTACACATATTCCTGCCCGAGATACGCTCCTACTACGACCTGGAGCACTTGTGGGAAGACGCCAACCTGACCCGCATAGCCGACATAGACTGAGCACACACACCTTATTATATATATAGCAACAACGATGAGCAATATCAATCCATTTGACAATAGGCCAGGCGACCAGCAGCCCAAGATGCCCCGGTTCAACATGAACTGGCTCTACATAGCCGTGCTGGTTATCCTGGTATTCTTCGCCCTGTCGGGCGGAGGCAACCTGCTGGGCGTAGAGGGCGTTACCCAGGAAGCCACGTACACCAAGTTCAAGGAGTATGTGGCCAAGGGATATGCCAGCAAGGTCATTATCAACAGCAACGAGCGCCAGCTGCGTATGTACGTGGTTCCCAAGGCCATCCCGGCCGTTTTCCACCAGCCCGCCGACAAGGTGGGGCAGAACCCGAGCGTCAAGGTCAACTACGGGTCGGTCGACAGGGTCGAGGACTTTCTTCAGACGGCCCAGCGCAGTGGCAAGCTCAAGGATTATGACTATGAGAGCAAGGACAATAACGGGCTGATGAACCTGTTGTACAGCTTCGGCCCGTTCATCCTGCTTATCGTGATATGGGTATTTATGATGCGCCGGATGGGCGGAGGCGGCGCCGCTGGTGGCGGAGTGTTCAGCGTAGGCAAGAGCAAGGCCAAGCTGTACGAGAAAGCCGGCGAGCTGGGCGTAACGTTCAAGGATGTGGCCGGGCAAGAGGGCGCCAAGCAAGAGGTAGAGGAGATAGTGGAGTTTCTGAAGAACCCGGGCAAGTTTACGGAGCTCGGTGGAAAGATACCGCACGGCGCCCTGCTCATAGGGCCGCCCGGAACGGGCAAGACGCTGCTCGCCAAGGCCGTGGCCGGCGAGGCGGGCGTGCCATTCTTCTCCATGAGCGGTTCCGACTTCGTCGAGATGTTCGTCGGCGTGGGCGCCAGCCGGGTGCGCGACGTGTTCCGCCAGGCCAAGGAGAAAGCCCCGTGTATCATCTTCATCGATGAGATAGACGCCGTGGGCCGGGCACGTAGCAAGAGCCCTGCCACGGGTGGCAACGATGAGCGGGAGAACACGCTCAACGCGCTGCTTACCGAGATGGACGGCTTTGGCACCAACTCGGGCGTCATAGTGCTGGCCGCCACCAACCGCGTGGATATGCTGGACAAGGCCCTGCTGCGCGCGGGCCGCTTTGACCGTCAGATACACGTAGACCTGCCCGACCTGGCCGAGCGCAAGGCCATATTCAACGTTCACCTGAAGCCCCTGAAGAAAGACGAGACCGTAGACGTAGACTTCCTGGCCCGGCAGACCCCCGGTTTCTCGGGCGCCGACATCGCCAATGTGTGTAACGAGGCTGCGCTGATAGCCGCGCGCCACAACAGCAAGCACGTGGGCAAGCAGGACTTCCTCAATGCCGTGGACCGTATCATCGGTGGCCTGGAGAAGAAGACCAAGGTAATGACCAACGAGGAGAAGCGGGCCATAGCCATTCACGAGGCGGGCCACGCCACCATATCGTGGTTCTGCCAGCACGCCGACCCGCTCATCAAGGTTACCATCGTACCCCGTGGACAGGCCTTGGGTGCTGCGTGGTATCTGCCAGAGGAGCGCGTCATCACCACCAAGGAGGAGATGCTCGACGAGATGTGCGCCCTCTTGGGCGGACGGGCTGCCGAGGAGCTGTTCCGTGGCAGTATCTCTACCGGAGCCATGAACGACCTGGAGCGAGCCACCAAGAGTGCCTACGGCATGGTGGCCTATGCCGGTATGAGCGACAAGCTGCCCAACATCTGTTACTACAACAACCAGGAGTACCAGTTCCAGCGTCCTTACTCTGAGACTACGGCCAAGATTATGGACGAGGAGGTTCTCCGGACGATTAACGGCCAGTATGCACGCGCCAAGCAGATACTCAATGAGCATGCCGAGGGCCACCGCAAGCTCGCCGAGCTGCTTTTCCAGAAAGAGGTAATCTTTGCTGAGGACGTGGAGAAGATTTTCGGCAAACGCCCGTGGATTAGCCGTTCTGAGGAGATTATCGAAGCCAACGAGGCGGCAGCCCCTAAGCTCGAGGACATGCCCGACGCGGTCAAGGAGGCCCAGGCTGAGCACGAGCGCCAGCAGGCTGAGAACCAGCAGGCTCGCCAAGCAGACGGTAAGAACAGCACTGAGGGCGACGCCCAGACCACTCGGCCCGGCCAGCAGCAGGGCGAACCTGAAGAGAAGAAAGGAGAGTAAATCTATGACAGACAAGATGAAGAACTTTATAACGAGGGCCATTACGGGCGTACTGTTTGTGGCCATCATGGTGGCGGGGTTCATCCAGCCTCTTACCATGATACTGCTTTTCGCCCTCATCACGGGCCTGGCCCTGTGGGAGTACACGGGCCTGGTCAACCAGGTCGAGAATGTTACCGTAAACAGGTTTATCTCTACGGTGGCGGGTGTGTACTTCTTTATCGCGATAGCTGGCGTAAACAGCGGGTACATCCAGACCAATGCCGTCTTTATCCCCTATCTGCTTACGGTAGTCTACCTGTTTGTCAGCGAACTCTATGCGCGCAATACCAATGCCATTAATGACTGGGCCTATACCATGCTGGGGCAGATGTACATCGCCCTGCCCCTGGCCATGATTAATGTGCTCGCCTTCAGGCAGTCGCCCGACGGTCTGAGACCCTATTACTTCCTGCTGCCCCTCTCGGTGTTTGTATTCCTGTGGATTAACGACACCGGGGCCTACTGTACAGGCTCGCTGATAGGCCGCCACAAGCTGTTTCCACGCATTAGCCCCGGCAAGACGTGGGAAGGCAGCGTGGGAGGCGGCCTGCTGGTAGTGGTGGTGGCTGCCGTGACAGGCTACTGGGAAAACAGGCTCATGGGCATGGCCGGGCTGAGTGTGGCGGGCTGGATGGGACTTGGACTGGTCGTCGTGGTCTTCGGAACGTGGGGCGACCTGGTCGAGAGTCTGTTCAAGCGCACGCTGGGAGTCAAGGACAGCGGTAGGCTGTTGCCTGGCCATGGCGGCATGTTGGACCGCTTCGACTCATCGCTTATGGCCATACCCGCCGCGGTTATCTACCTCTATTCGATAACTCTTCTCTGAGCGCTGTATGAAACAGGTAAAACCCAAGAAGAACTTAGGACAGCACTTCCTGACCGACCTTACTATCGCCAGGCGTATCGCCGACACGGTAGATGCCTGCCCGGAACTGCCAGTGCTGGAGATAGGGCCCGGCATGGGCGTGCTTACCCAGTACCTGGTAGCGAAGCCGCGCCCCGTCAAGGCCGTGGAGATAGACAAGGAGTCGGTGGTGTATCTGCACGACCGCTTTCCTAAGCTGGTGGATAACATTATCGGCGAGGATTTCCTCCGCATGGACCTGAACACCATCTTTGACGGTGGGCAGTTTGTCCTGACGGGCAATTATCCCTACGATATATCGTCGCAGATATTCTTTAAGATGCTGGAGAACAAAGACCTCATTCCCTGCTGTACCGGCATGATACAGCGAGAGGTGGCCCTGCGCATGGCAGCCACCCCGGGCAGCAAGGCGTACGGCATCCTGTCGGTACTGATACAGGCCTGGTACGACGTGGAGTACTTGTTCACCGTAGACGAGAATGTATTTAACCCACCGCCTAAGGTTAAGAGTGCGGTGATACGCATGACGCGCAACGCAGTAACCGACCTGGGCTGCGACGAGCGCCTGTTTAAGCGGCTGGTTAAGACGGTGTTTAACCAGAGGCGCAAGATGCTCAGGGTGAGTATCAAGCAGATGTTCGGAGCCGTCAAGCCGGGCGAGGAGTTTTTCGCCGGGCCGCTGATGACCATGCGCCCCGAGCAGCTTACCATCGCCCAGTTTGTAGAACTTACCAACCAGGTAGCCCCCTTTATGGTCTGAGCGGGGGCGTTACCTTCTGACTATCTTATGTGAAACGTTGCCTTGGCGGAGTATGTAGACCCCCTTGGGCAACGTTTTTATTTGGCTGGCGTTGCCGCGGAGCGTACCGTCAAGGCCATATACCAGACCCTCGGCCGTGGTCTCGGCCGTGGTGGGTAGTGTGATGGCGGTGGGCGTGCTGGTAAAGTAGAGGCGGCCGAGGGCTGCCTGGTCAAAGCTCTTTACCACCTGCCGGCCCTTTTGTACCAGCAGCTTGCCCGCGCTGAACACCAGACGGTCAACCTGTTGGCCCACGGCATAGCTCACCTCGCTGTGCTGTGTGTCGTTCATTCGGAACGTGATGTAGTCGCCCTCGGCGCCCCAGGCGCTGTACCCGGCGCATACCGCTATGACAGATAGAATTATGCGTTTCATCATTGACATGCTCTTTAGGGTTGTAAAGGTAGTGTAAATGATAGGAAAAACAAAGAAAATAGTCAAGAAAAACCGAGGCGGAGGCAAAAAAAGTAGTCCCCGGCCCTACTGGGGCGCACACAGCACCTCGCAGACGCGGTCCTGAAAGCTGCGGGCGTTGGCGCTGTGCATGACACCCTGGTTGAGGATGGCGAAGCAGAGCTGGTGGCCGTTAGAGGCCGTGCAGTAGCCAGCGAGCGAGTACACCCCGGTAAGGCTGCCCGTCTTGGCCTTGACATTGTCCTTGGTGAAGACCCCCTTCATGCGCTTGCGGAGCGTGCCGTCAACGCCCGCCTTGGGCAGCGAGGGCAGCAGGTGCAGATAGACATTCTGGTACCTGTACGCATAGCGGAGCAGGCGCACCTCTAACTCGGCCGAAACATAGTTGTAGAGCGAGAGTCCGGAGCCGTCGGCTATGCGGTACTGGCTGCCCCTGAGCCCCGTCTTGTCTATGAGGCGACGTATGTAGGTACGCGCCTGGCGGGCCGATGCCAGCCGGTCGCCCCCCGAGGCTGCTATCTGGTAGAAGAGCGCCTCGGCATACAGGTTGTCGCTCTCCTTCATCATCTGCATGAGTATCTGGTCTATGGTGTGGTACCGCGCGCAGATACAGTAGGCCGAATCGGGTCTTTCGGCCGTGGCGCTAAAGGCCTGGACCACGATGCCCGCCTTGCGGAGGTCGGCCTCGAACCGCTCCATGAACTTGTCCTTGCGGCTGTACAGCAGGGGTGTCAGGGTGGGGTTCTTGTCGTCCCAGCACCAGCCCTCGCCCTGCGTGTCAAAGTCCTTCATGCTCTTGTCGGCATACAGGTGCCCCCGTATGGTGTCGACCCCCATCTTGCGGATGCTCTCCACGAAGGCCGCCATGTCGTCGCTGTTGAACTTGGGGTCCATGCCGCCCACGCAGTACACGTCGCCGGTCAGGGTGTTGTCCTCTATCTTGCCCGTGTAGCACAGCTCGGTCTTAAACTGGTACGAGCCGCCCAGCCTGTCTATGGCGGCTATGGCCGTGAGCAGCTTCATGGTCGAGGCAGGGCGCATCATCTGCCGCTCGTTGTGCTTGTAGATGACCGAGTCGGCCGTGAGGTCGTACACCATCAGTCCCACCTGCGAGGTGGCAAACATGTCGCTCTTGAGCAGATGGTCTATGTGTCTCTGTACGGCCTGGGGCCAGGGCATGGCTATGCTGTCGCGCCCCAGCGTATCGATGGGCAGCACGCCGGTGGCCGCCTCGCGGTCGTCCTCCTCGGGGGCGGCCTGGGAGGTGCTCACCTGTGCCCGTGCGGACACGGCCCCTAACGCCATGAGCAGCCAGAGGAGTATATATGTGTGTAGTCGTGTCATTGTCGCAATCTTTTCTGCAGTTCTGCTATAAATTCACGTTCGTTCCGGGGCTGTACGCTCGCCACGTGGCCGGCCCCATAGGTGATGAGCAGGTAATGGGACAGACCGAAGAGGTGGCTTAGGGGCGTGCAGCCCACGATGGTCTCCAGGCGGATGGCGGTGCCGCGCGAGAAGCGCCCGCGGCTGATCAGCAGTTCGTCGGCGGTCAGCGTATAGGTGGTGTGTAGCACGCGCTCTGTCATCAGTACCCATAGCCCGGCTGTAAGCACCCCGGCTATGGCCATCTTCTGCCAGAACAAGTAGAAAGTGAGCGCAGCCGCGAGTACGATGCCGCATAAGGCGGGAGCCGTAAACTGATGGTGGAAGACCCTTGTCATAATAGTGACTGCAAAATTACGAAAATATATTAGTAATCATCCTATTTTTGAGGATTAATTAGTAATTTTGCACCGAAATAATTAACATTATGGTTTACAAGTACGATTTTCTCATCATCGGCTCTGGTGTGGCTGGTATGAGTTATGCGCTCAAGGTAGCGAGGGCACATAAGGGAAAGATTTGCATGATATGCAAGACATCGCTCGACGAGGCTAACACTTATTTCGCCCAGGGGGGAGTGGCCTCGGTAACCAACCTGATGAAGGATAACTTTGAGAAGCATATCGAGGACACCATGATAGCCGGCGACTACATCAGCGACCCCAAGGCGGTGAAGCAGGTGGTAACCATGGCGCCCGAGCAGATAAAGGAGCTGGTCGGCTGGGGGGTCAACTTCGACCGGAAGGACAACGGCGAGTTCGACCTGCACCGCGAGGGAGGCCACTCTGAGTTCCGCATACTGCACCATGCCGACGATACGGGCGCCGAGATACAGCGCGGACTCATGGAGGCTGTCCGCAACAACCCCGACATAGATATCAAGGAAAACCACTTCGCCGTAGAGATCATCACCCAGCATCACCTGGGCGCGCGGGTTACCCGGCGCACTCCCTATATCAACTGTTACGGAGCCTATGTGCTCAACCCCGAGAACCAGAAGGTAGACACCTATCTGAGCAAGGTTACCGTGATGTGTACCGGAGGCTGCGGCGCCGTGTACCAGACCACCACTAACCCCATCATAGCCACGGGCGACGGCGAGGCCATGGTGTACCGCGCCAAGGGAACGGTACAGGACATGGAGTTTGTACAGTTTCACCCCACGTCGCTCTATCATCCCGGCGAGACCCACCCTGCCTACCTCATCACCGAGGCCATGCGTGGCTATGGCGGCATACTGCGCCTGCCCAACGGCGAGAGCTTTATGGAGAAGTACGACCCGCGCCTCTCGCTCGCGCCCCGCGACATCGTGGCCCGCGCCATCGACCGCGAGATGAAGACCCACGGCCTGGACCATGTGTGCCTGGACGTTACCCACAAGGACCCCGAGGAGACCCGCCACCACTTCCCCAACATTTATGCCAAGTGCCTGTCTATCGGAATAGACATTACCAAGGACTATATACCCGTCAGGCCGGCGGCCCACTATATGTGCGGCGGCATCAAGGTAGACCTGAACGGCTGCTCGAGCATCAACAGGCTCTACGCCATAGGCGAGTGCTCGTGTACGGGCCTTCATGGCGGCAACCGGCTGGCCAGCAACTCGCTCATCGAGGCGGTGGTATATGCCGAGACGGCCGCCCGTCACAGCGTGGAGCACGTAGACGAGTACGACTTCAACGACAAGGTGCCCGAGTGGAACGACGAGGGTACGCTGACCAACGAGGAGAAGGTGCTCATCACCCAGAGTGTCAAGGAGGTGGGCGAGATAATGAGCAACTACGTGGGCATCGTGCGCAGCGACCTGCGCCTCAAGCGGGCCTGGGACCGCCTGGACCTGCTCTACGAAGAGACGGAGAACCTCTTCAAGCGTGTCAAGATAAGCAAGGACCTCTGCGAGCTGC
Source organism: uncultured Prevotella sp. (assembly GCA_934183135.1). Classification (GTDB taxonomy): domain Bacteria; phylum Bacteroidota; class Bacteroidia; order Bacteroidales; family Bacteroidaceae; genus Prevotella. The sequence continues at coordinate 9,806 of CAKPRX010000025.1, read as the reverse complement.
GCAACATGATTAACACGGGCTACCTTATCACCCGTATGGCCATAGAGCGCAAGGAGAGCCGCGGACTGCACTACACCATCGACTATCCGGCACACGCATACGACAAGAAGTAACCATCACACATACCGAGGGGGATGGCCACAGCCTGGCCATCCCCCTTATTTGTACCCCAGGCACACTCTGGCCCAAGCCTTCCGCTGGCGGCGTTTCCGGGGCCGTCATGGTCCAGTCTGCGCGGGCTGTAATAGTCGTGGCCCGTGGCCGCCAAGCGAAATGCCATGGGCCCCACCGCTGCCATAACCATGGCACGGACTGTGAAAAACCTTTACACACGGCTGTATATTTATGCAAAACCCGAGGCGTTTTTGTATAAATATACAGCCGTAACGCCCGTTCTGCGGGGCATAATTTCCGGAAAAATTTAACAAACCAGGACTGTTTTTGGGCTTATTTTGGGCTTGCTTGGGCACTGCGAGGACCGAGAAAGTAACAACCTTTTACAAAATCGGGACATTCAGCACCTTTTTCGCCGCTATTTCCGGCTCTGCCGAGGTCGGTTTTCGGGCGTGCCGCGATGGCCAGCACTGTCATGCGCCCCCGTATTCCCTTAAATTCTCTGTCTGCCAATTCAAGGGAAGCAGATACCATCAAAAAAATCCCCACGGGCCGACCGCGGGGATTTCAGTTGTCATTATGCTTAGCAGGCCAGCCGTCATATCTCCTGTTTGGCAGCCGGTTTCATCCGCAGTTCGTACAGGTCTGACCGGCGGTCGCGCAGATTGCGCACCGAGCCATACGTATGAAGCTCGTTGAGCAGGTTCAGGTCTACGTCAGACACCAATATCATCTCCGTATTGGCCGTAGCCTCGGCACGCTTGCCGTCGCTGGGGAACGCAAAGTCGCACGGGGTGAACACAGCCGACTGCGCGTACTGTATATCCATATTGTGTACGCGCGGCAAGTTGCCCACGCTGCCGGCTATGGCCACATAGCACTCGTTCTCGATGGCCCGGGCCTGGGCGCATACACGCACCCGCGTATAGGCGTTCTGCGTATCGGTCATAAAGGGCACGAAGAGTATCTGCATGCCGTCGGCCGCCATGAGCCGCGACAGCTCCGGGAACTCCACATCATAACAGATAAGAATACCTATCTTGCCACAGTCGGTATCAAAGGTCTGCACACGGTTGCCGCCAACCAGTCCCCAGCACTTCTGCTCATCGGGGGTGACGTGTATCTTCTCATACATCTCGTACGACCCATCGCGGCGGCACAGGAAACCCACATTGTACAGCCCGCCGTCATCCTTGACATAGGGCATGCTGCCCGTAATGATATTGATGTTGTAACTGATGGCCATCTCGACAAACTTGTCGCGTATCTGCTCGGTGTACTGAGCCATGGCCCTTATAGACTGAGCCTCGCCCATATCGTTGAACCGAGCCATCAGCGGCGCATTGAAGTACTCGGGGAAAAGGATAAAGTCGCTCTTGTAGTCGCTCACCGAGTCGACGAAGAACTCTACCTGCTCGAAGAGGTCGTCCAGGGTCTTGTAAGGGCGCATCTGCCACTGGACCATGCCGATACGCACCGTGGGGCGCTTCTCGACCGGCGAGTTGGTTGGGGGCTGATAGTAGATGTTGTCCCACTGCAGCAGGGTGGCACAGTGCTTGGACTCCTCGTCGTTAGGAAGATAGTTGCGTATGACGCGGCGTACATGGAAGTCGTTAGAAAGCTGGAAAGTGAGTACAGGGTCGTAGATTTCGCGCGAGCGCACCTTCTCGATATACTCTTTGGGCCGCATGGTGTCGGCATACTTGTGATAGTTGGGTATGCGCCCACCGAACATGATGGCCTTCAGGTTGAGTTTCTCGCACAGTTCCTTGCGATACTCGTACATACGCCGGGCCAGGCGCATACCGCGGTAGTCGGGATGGATAAACACCTCGATGCCATAGAGTATATTGCCATTGGGATTGTGGGTGTTAAAAGTCTCGTTGCCCGTAACCTTGGCATAGGTGTGGTCGCCCTTGACCATGTCATAGTCTACGATGATGGAGAGGGCGCACCCCACAATCTTGTCATCAACGATGATGACCACCTGGCCCTCGGGAAAAATGGTAAGAAGCTTCTTAATCTGCTGGCGGGTCCAGAACACATCCGAGTCAGCATAGATACGCTTAAACGAACGGGCGAGCTGCTCGTAGTCGTCCATCTGGAGATTGCGGAGCTCGACCTTGTTGCTGTGTGACGTTTCCATAAAACAATTCTTTATTATACTTGTCACCGCAAAAGTACGAAGAAAAAGGATAAGAGCCTTCTCCCAGGCCGTGTTTTTTATGCCGGAGGGCAGAAAAAAGTGTTCACGCCGGCCCGACAGGGGCGCACGGAGGCCGCCCTACTACCGGTGAAACTCCAGCAACTTAGGCAGTTTTACCCACTTGCGGTTACGGGCTATCTTCAGGACACTGCCCTTCTCCTGCCGCAGGGTATAGGTTCCGTCGGGATTGACTGTCAGGGTGGCCGTGAGGTCTTCGCTGCCATAGTCGTTAATCACGGCGACGGTGGCCTTGGTGTCGGTCACCACCTTGGCCTCGGTAAACAGCCATTTGCGCCCGTCGCGCTCATCGCCTAAGTAGCCCGCCAGCTGTCCCAGTATCTCCTGGCCGGGTACAACTATCCGCTGACGGTAAAAATCGATGTTGATATACACCTGGTACTCGTCGTTTACCATACGGCCCTTGAAGTTGGCGGGCTTCTGGGCCATGCCCGTAAGTGAGGCTGCCATCAGGAGCAGCAGTAACGTTCTTCGCATCACTATTTATATATATAAGTATAGGAGCCACAGGCTCCCTGATGGCAAAGGTAGTATTTATACGGTAACTAACAAAACTTTTGGGACAAAAAAAGCCCCCGGACACAGCCGAAGTTACATGCTGAAAGCGACAGGCAGCGAGTAAGGAGAAAGAGAAAGCAAAAGGGGCGCTTATGCCGCGCCCCCTTTGTGAAGTCCTGGAGAGTCCAGGCGTAACGCCGGAATATAGTACCGGCAACTAAAAAGCTATAATGCCATGGTTATTGCTATTGGTAGGTTGCGCATCGCTATATACTTAGTAATAGCGATAAGGCGCGTTAAGCGCTGAGCAGCGGGGCGGTTGTAGTTAACGCCTATTACCGCCCCTTATAGCTTTTAACCAGTTGCAAAGGTAGTGCAAATCGTTGACACCTCAAAGCGCATTTGAGTGTTTAACGTTTTTTATATACGTACGACAAATCACCGCACGAGGCAACGCCCCCAAAGCCCTGCTAAGGGCTTGACATATACGGGCGTTTATTGACATTGTTACATGCTGAAAGTGACAGGCAGCGAGTAGGAAAAAGAGAAAGCAAAAGGGGGCGCTTATGCCGCGCCCCCTTTGTGAAGTCCTGGAGAGTCCAGGCGTAACGCCGGAATATAGTACCGGCAACTAAAAAGCTATAAAGATGCGTATTTCCTTAGTAATTCGTATTTGGCATTTTATTTTAACCGTTGATTTACGGTTAAGATAACACGCCGGGGCGGTTGTAGTTAAATCAACGGCTATTACCGCCCCTTATAGCTTTTAACCAGTTGCAAAGGTAGTGCAAATCGTTGACACCTCAAAGCTTTTTTTGGCGTTTAACGTTTTTTTCGCGCTGCTTCTTGCCTTTATAGAGTCAATTTAAGCCAATTTGCAGGTCGCCTACAAAAAAAAGTTACAAGATATTACACGCTTTACAAAAAAAAGCATAAATTTGCAAGGAGAAATAAGAATGGAGGAAAACAAATTCCATGTGCTCTATTTTCGCGTGAGCACAAGAGGGCAAGGCATTAACACCTCAGACTGGATACCCAGCGTGCCATCTGGGAGCAATTAGCAGAGCAACCAGGAGGGACAATGCCTACGATACTATATAGTTGACAATCTACCAGGAGGAAAGCGACGCTGCATTTAACAACACCGCACCCCCATGGGCCATTATTAATTTTCATAGAATTAAAAAACAAAGGAAAGGAACAAGCATTATGATGACAATTTGTATTTTAATCTGGATTATCGGCACTCTTTGGGATTGTTCTCAAGGAAAGTAACGTTATACTCGCCTCACAGCATGAAATACTCAAGGTGATTTTTCAACCGTACAGGTTGCCCAGTTTTGTGCTTTTCGCCATTTCCAAGGCCCGAAAGTCTTTGACTTTTATATAAAAAAGGAACCCCAAAGCGGGGTTCCTCATTGTGACTCCGTTGGGATTCAAACCCAAGACCTTCAGAACCGGAATCTGACGCTCTATTCAGCTAAGCTACGGAGCCATAACCGCCTGCAAAGTTAACCAAATCTTTTGAACTGTGCAAGCAACTGCGGAATAATTTGTATCCACACGCAGAAAGTTAGCAATAATTACAGAAATCATACAAATTGCCAAAAATATACGGCATTATGCTTGCAATTTATAATTTAATGATTAACTTTGCAACCGAAATAACACATGTATGAGCAATTTGATTATTAACAAAGACTATAAACGGCTGCTGGACAGGCGGCAGACTGAACAAGGTATCAAACTGGTAAAAGAGTTTTTCCAGCAGAACCTATCGACCGAACTGAGGCTGCAACGCGTTACGGCGCCGCTGTTCGTGCTCAAGGGACTGGGCATCAACGACGATCTGAACGGCACCGAGCGTCCCGTAACCTTTCCCATCAAGGACCTGGGCGATGCCCAGGCCGAGGTGGTACACTCCTTAGCCAAGTGGAAGCGGCTCACCCTGGCCGAATATGACATCCAACCGGGCTACGGCATCTACACCGACATGAACGCCATACGCGCCGACGAGGAACTGGACAACCTGCACTCGCTCTATGTAGACCAGTGGGACTGGGAGGCTGTCATCCGGCGCGAAGACCGCACCATCGCTTTTCTATGTAATGTGGTCGAGCGCATCTATGCAGCCATCCGGCGTACCGAATACTTGGCTTGCGAGACCTATCCGCAGCTCAAGCCGTTCCTGCCACAGCAGATACACTTCATACACAGCGAGGAGCTGCTGCAGATGTACCCCACGCTGACACCCAAGGAGCGCGAGGACGCGATATGCAAGAAGTGGGGAGCGGTATTTGTCATCGGCATCGGTGGCAAGTTGGCCGACGGAAAGAAGCACGATGGCCGCGCGCCCGACTACGACGACTGGTCTACCATGGGCGAGAACGGCCGCGCGGGCCTCAACGGCGACATCCTCATCTGGTACCCCATCCTGGGACGCTCCTTTGAACTCTCGTCGATGGGCATCCGCGTTGACCGCGATGCCCTACTCCGCCAGCTGGCCATCGAGGGTCAGCAGGAACGCGAGAAGCTCTACTTCCACCAGCAACTCCTCCGCGGCAAACTCCCGCTCAGCATCGGCGGCGGCATCGGCCAGAGCCGCCTGTGCATGGTACTGCTCCACAAGGCCCACATCGGCGAAATCCAGGCCAGTATCTGGCCTGAGGAGATGCGCCAGGCGTGCTTAGACAACGGCATGCCGCTGATATAAACCGGCGAACCCTTATATAGTTATCATAAATCAAGAAAGTGTGTGCCACAGCAACCCATTGTTAGCGCCATGGGGGCTGTGGCACTGCTGTATGTCAGCGTTTCTCAAAGTGCTGATAGTCCTGGCAGCTGCGCCAGGCGCCACCCCACTGGAAACCGTGCTGGATAAAGAGGCGGTAGCACAGGTCGCCCCTCTCTATCTTATAATCAAAAGTGCGGTCGCGGTGAATGTAGGCGCCGGCGGTAGCGGGCTGGACAAACAGGGTGCCATCGGCCCGGCGCCTGACGTAAGGATTATACAGCGGATTGATGTCGACCGCCATGCCACGGCCATGGGCCGACACACGGCTGCTGCCGGCTACGCGGCGATAACAGAAACAACTGGTGTTGTTGGCGCGCATAGACCGCTCATCGTCGGCGCGGTACTCGTCTATGAGAACCATACGCCCTATGGGGTAACGGGCCTCGTAGAGCTGGCGGAAGATGGCAAGCAGGTCGCCGGCTATACGGCGGTTGCATACCATCTCGCCTAAAAGGATGCGCCCGTCCAGGTCGTAATGGAGAACCTGCAGGTAGCGCAGGTCGGCACGGCGCACATAGGGGTTGTCGACATACGAATAGCGCATACGGGCAAAGACCTTGTCGCTCAGCGCCGAGACGCGGAAGCACCGGTCTGCGCCATAGGCGGCCACCTCGCGGTCGCTCACCACCGTGCCGGCCCGCCACTGGGCGAAGACCGGTGAGGAGGGGCCTGTGCCTGCCGCCCCTGCCATGGGGACGGCCAGGAAGGCGGCGCCCACCAACCAGGTACGTACTATGGAAAATACAGACATATCTTGCAGCTGTCCAATACTCTGACACTCAGTCGTCCGTGATAATGACCGTAACCCCGCGGGCTGCCTGGGCACCCATTACTAAGGCCTGCTCGATGTCGGCCGTCTTAGAGGGGCCCGAGATGAACGTTCCGAAGCCGTAGGCGCCCATCTCTATGCGGTCATAGGCCTGGTGCATATTGCTCACGATGCCGCTCTTGGGCAACACGATGACCAGGTACTCGCTGATGAAGCACACGGCCTTCTCCTTCATGTCCTGGGGCACCCACACGCAGCCGTTTTCGGCCACGCCCACCTGTCCGGCCACCACGCCCACGTCGGTACCGTTCAGATCCTGGGCCTCGGCCACGGTGTCGGGGTTCAGGGTGGCTATGGTGAGCTGGGGCAGATTAGAGGCGATGACATGTGCCTCGGGATAAGCCCTGCGCACCAGGGCGTCGAGGGTGTCGCCGGGAGCGGCCATGATGACCTGGCTGCCCACGGTATGGCTCATCTCGACAAACTGGGCCAGCGGGTCGGCATAGGTTATGCCCTCGACAGGGGCGGCGGGCATGTCGTAAGCCGTAGTGGCGGCGGCCCGCAACTTGGCTAAGAGTTGTTCTTTATAGTTCATAGTTATTTTACCTTTCCTTTCTTCCACAACGTGTGAAACGGCTCACGGGCGAAATGGGGCATGTCATGGCCTACGCCCCAGGGGTTCAGCTGGCGTATGTGCGTAAGACTGCCGGGCACCAGGTTGGCCAGCGGAGCCAGGCTCAGGGCCGACGCATAGAGTGCAGGGTGCTCGAAGAGCAGTTCCATCCCCTCTGACATGAGTTTCTTGGACTCGTTGGCCCGGCCGAGACTGTCCAGGCGCTGCCGCCACAGGTAGACCTGTGAGCCGGGGCCTACATGGGTGGGACACACATTGTCGCACGACAGGCAGAGGGTACAGGCCGACACGTTGTCGCTATACCGGCGCGGGTCGCGCAGCATACCTAAGTTGATGCCGATAGGGCCAGGGATGAAATAGGTATAAGAGTAACCGCCCGAGCGACGATACACGGGACAGGTGTTCATACACGACCCGCAACGTATGCACTTGAGGGTTTCCCAGTGGTCCGGGTCGGCCAGGATGTCACTACGCCCGTTGTCAACCAGTATGACGTGCATCTCGCCACCAGGACGGGCCTGGCGGAAGTGGGAAGTATAAGCGGTGGTGGGCTGTCCGGTGGCCGAGCGGCACAGCAGCCGCTGGAAGACGGCCAGCGACCTATAGTCGGGCACTATCTTCTCGATGCCCATGGCCACCAGGTGCAGTTTGGGCATAGACGTGCTCATGTCGGCGTTGCCCTCGTTGGTACAGACCACCACGTCGCCCGTGGCCGCCACGCCGAAGTTGCACCCCGTCATGCCTGCCCCAGCCTCCATAAACTGGTTGCGCAGATGCTCGCGGGCGCAAGCCGTAAGATAGGTGGGGTCATAGTTGCCCGGCTCATGGCTGATGCCCTTCTGCTCGAACATGCGGCCCACCTCCTCGCGCTTCAGGTGTATGGCTGGCATCACGATGTGACTGGGCTTCTGGCCCAGCAGCTGCAGGATGCGTTCGCCCAGGTCGGTCTCTACCACATCGATGCCGTTGGCCATCAGGAAGGGGTTCATCTCGCACTCCTCGGTGAGCATAGACTTGCTCTTCACCATCTTGGTAACGCCATGCCGGCGCAGAATGTCGAGCACGGTGTGGTTAAAGTGGGCCGCGTCCTTGGCCCAGTGTACCACCACGCCCCTGCTCTCCAGCTGCGTGCTGAACTGTTCCAGGTAATCGGCCAGATGAGAGACGGTATGGCGCTTTATCTGACTGGCCTGGTCGCGCAGCTGCTCCCACTCGGGCAGCCCGAAGGCCATGTCGTCGCGCTTCTGACGTACAGACCAGAAGGTGGCGTCGTGCCAGGTGGTCTTGTCGCGGTCCTCGTTGAAACGGCGGGCCGCTTTGGCATGTAAAGTACTCATAATCCTGCTGCTAATATCTGAACTACATGAATGAACTGGATAGAACGGTGCTGACGGCGGGCTATGCCCTGCATGTGCATGAGGCACGAGGAGTCGGGGCCGGTAATGTACTCGGCGCCGGTGGCCTCGTGGCGGTCCAGCTTGTCGCTGCCCATACGGGCCGACACGTCGGGCTCCTCTACGGAGAACATGCCGCCAAAGCCGCAGCACTCGTCGCGGCGCTCGGGCTCGCGGATGGTGATGCCATCGACCAGCCGCAGCAGGTCTATGACCTTGTTAAACTGGGGCACATGGCGCTCCGATGGCGAGGAGAGGCCCAGCTCGCGCACGCCGTGACACGAGTTGTGTACGCTGACCACGTGGGGGAAATGGCTTTTGAGGCTCTGCACTTTCACCACGTCGTGCAGAAACTCGACGACGTCCATAATCTTTTTCGAAGTGAGGCACTCGTGGTTGCCGTGGGCCAGGCGCGGATGGTAGAGCTTGACAAAGGCGGCACACGAGGCCGAGGGGGCCACGACATAGTCGTAAGGGGCAAAGAGCTGGTCGAAACGGCCCGCTATCCTGTCGGCCATATTCTCAAAACCGCCGTTGGCCATGGGCTGGCCACAGCAGGTCTGGCCCTCGGGATACTCTACATCGAGCCCCAGGCTGACCAGCAGCTTGTAGGTGGCCACTCCCACCTCTGGATACAGGGCATCGACATAGCAGGGGATAAACAATCCTATCTTCATTCTGTCACATGTATGTTTTGTAATAGCCTTTCTATTGTTAGGCAGTGCAAAATTACCAAAAAAATAAGACAAGCCACAGGGGCTAAGCTACTTTTTTTTAGGCAGCGGCCATGCGCGAGCGGGCACGGAGCAGGCCACGCCCGGCAGCCCCCTGTCGACAGAGGCCTGCACACCTTGGGCCGGCTGCCCCCTATTATCGGGGCCAGGGCCTCGCTGACGGCGACCGCACACAAGGGCCATAGCACGGCAACGGTGACCGTTGCCAGGCAAACAAGGCAAAAGGGTAAGAAGCCAAAAGCTGCCAGCCCGTGAGCAGACGCTGTCTTGCTGTCCGCCAAGGCCAACGGTCTGCCAGACCATAGACTTTGTAAAAGATTTTCTGATAATGTATAAATATACATTTCTGCCTTTTCAGCCTCGGGCGAGGGTGTTTAGGACTTCTGTAGTTTGTCTGTACGCTCGCCACGGGGGCAGCGGCGGCGAAAACGGCCATTTCCTGACGACCCGAAAACCATCATTTTTTCGCTCGCGATGGTCATTAGAATCGTAATGACCATCGCGAGCAAAAAAATGACCATCGCGGCGACTCCAAAAATCATCCTCGGCAGAGCCGAAAATAGCGGCTAAAAAGGGCTCTTCCGTTAAATGCGTAGACGCTTGTCGTGCAAGGCGTATAGCTTTAATGTGAAGAACTCCTCATTC
>CAKPRX010000024.1 GCA_934183135.1 uncultured Prevotella sp. | reverse complement strand
GTGTACACCACTATAGATAACGGCAGCCACGGCCACCACGATGAGTACGGAGCCCGTGGCTATAAACATGTCGGCCACCCGCAGGGACAGGGCCGATACATAGCGGGTGCCATGGACCGCCAGCGGCTGAGACGAGCCAAGGGCCAGGGTGACGAGAGCCAGCACAGCCACGCCACTGGCCACGGCCACACTGATGCGGCGCTGGGGCACACCGTTGACCACCCGCTCGTGGGTGCTGGCGCGGTGCTGCCTGACGGCCATCCACACCGCGGTGCCCACGGCCCCTACCCCCAACAGCTCGACAAAGGCGATGAGCAACGGGGTGAACAGCGGGGCACTGAACGAGGGGTCGGCCTCATAGGGGGTGGCATACCCTACTAAGAAGAAGAGTACATAGACCACTGCCGACACCCCTATTAGCAGGTAGAAGCAGCAGCGCGACACCTTGGCCGCAGGCCATTGAGCTATCTTCATGCCGCGGCCCCCTTACTCTTGGCTATGGCGTCCAGCAGGCCGATGACGGCCTCTTCCATCTGAGCGGTCAGCCGGTCTATCTTGGACAGTATATAGTTGTAGAACACCTGCAGTACCAGGGCCACTATGATGCCGAAGATGGTGGTGATAAGGGCCACGCGCATACCCGAGGCCACGATGGTGGGACTGATGTCGCCGGCGGCCTGTATCTGGTCGAAGGCCATCACCATGCCTATCACGGTGCCTAAGAAGCCCAGTGAGGGAGCCATGGCGATAAACAGCGAAATCCACGAGCAGCCCTTCTCCAGGTTGGCTGCCTGCACACTGCCGTAGGCCACCAGCGTACGCTCTATGTTGGCCATGTCCTCATGGTAGCGGAGCAGTCCCTGACGGCAGACGGCGGCCACGGGGCCAGGGGTGGCCTCGCACAGCTGTCGGGCGCTGTCTATCTGGCCGGCCTCGACCTGACCGGTAAGCTGGGCCATAAACTTCCTGGTGTCGGTCTCGGACAGGGCCAGGAAGATGATACGCTCTATGCAGAAAGCCAGGCCCAGCACCAGCGCCAGGGCCACGAGCGACATAAAGCCGGCGTTGCCCTCGATAAACTTGGTCTTCAGCAGCTGGTGAAAGGAGGGTGTATCGTCGGCCGAGGCCACTTCCTGCAGATTGTCGGCAGCCGAGGCGAGCGAGCTGTCAGCCACGGCCGGTGCGGCGCTGTCGGCCACAGCCGTCTGCACACTGTCGGTACTCTGGGCCCATAGGGGCACTACGGCCATCCACAGCACCAGCATCAGCGCCACGGCCATTACGCGTTTCATATTCATCATAGACATAGTCATTATCGTTTCTGAAGATGCAAAAGTAGTGGTTTCCAACCGCTCAGCCAAGCATTTTTGTATAATGTTTGTAAATATCTGCGTTTTTGCCCTCGTGGTCATAGGGAGCGCCCCCGCGGCAAGGTCCAGAAGCACGTCGCCCCGCCACGGGAGGGGTGAGTCCGTGGCGGGGCGATGTCGGTACAGCCATGCCCGGCGTGGGCACGGTCGGCCTAATCGTCTACATAGTAGTGGGCATAGTTGTAGAAAGGCTCCGTGATGACATGGTCGCTGGTCTCGGTATAAGTATTGCCGTAGCGGTCCTTGGCCACGATGGTAACGTGTGCCTTGGGGTCGCGGGGCTTGTAGTAGTACCAGTGGTTCATCTTGAGATAGCCGTTGCGCTTGCTGAAGAAGTTGTAGGGGTTAGACTTGACGTACTTGTGATGGTAGCCCACGGCGAAGGCGTCCTGGTTAGGTGTCTTCTGGAGGCGGGCCATAGGTGTCTTGACACCATTCTCGACGGCGTAGAGCTGCCACTGCGAGTCGGCATTGAAGACATTGGCCACGAGGACGCCCTGGCCCTTGGGCAGGTTCCAGTCGGCGGCATAGTTCTCGCCGTTGAAGTCGGTATCGGCACGGAAGAGGGCCATCTGCTTGCTACGGTCCCAGCGGGTACCCTTGTAGTAGCAGTCCTTGATGGCATTGCCCTTGACGGTGTACACGTAGTAGCCGTTGGGCACGCCGTCGATGTTGATATTGGACTGCCAGATGTCGCCGCAGGCTGCTGCGTGGCAGTGCTCGAGGATGTGGCGTCCGTGGAAGTCTATCTCGTTGTTGACGGCGAAGTGGGTATGACCGCAGAAGAGCTCATAGCCCTTGAACCGGCCCAGGAGTTCCATCAGGCGCTCCAGTCGGTTAGAGGCGTAGTGGCCGTCGCCGATGCTGTTGGGGTTGGGGGTCTTGGTACGGTTGCCAAAGGTGAGGGGGATGTGGTAGTTGAGCACCACGAGCTTGTTCTTGGGCACCAGGCTGAGGTCGCTCTCGAGCCAGGCCATCTGCTCGTCGGTCAGCTCGCCTGGCTGGTAGTAGGCCCAGCCACGGTAGTAGATGACGTTGTTGAAGCAGACGTAGTGTACGTTGCCGCGGTCGAACGAATAGTCAGTAGGGCCCCACGCCTCTTCCCACTTCTGCTTGAAGAGGGCCTTGCCGTCCTGGTCGTGGTTGCCGATAACGGAGAAGAGGCGCATGCGCGAAGAGCCGAGGGCTGCGCGTACCTGGCCCTCGAGTTTCTCGTTGTAGCCGCCATAGTACTGCACGTCGTCGCCCATGCTGATGCCATATACGGGGGTACCCTCGGGCAGGGCGGCTATGGTCTGCTTGATGTCGGCCATGGTCTCCTCGGTGAAGCGCTCGACATCGCTCTTGCGCACGGCGTTGTCGTTGGGGCCCTGGAAGTAAGGGCCGTAAGCGTTGGTGGCCTGGGGGTCGCCGATAATGATCAGCTTATAGTTCTTCTCCTTGCCCCCGGCCAGCTTGGTGAGGCTGAAGTCGTACTGGAGCTTGCCGTCGGTAACCTGCTGATAGAAGCAGGCGGTGTTGTCGGTAGCCGAGTGAACGGGCACCTCGCAGTCGGCCGGCACGGTGTAGTAGACAAACTTGGAGGCGCTGTTATACGGCAACCGGTACTGGCCGCGGGCATCGGTCTGGACGCAGGTAAAGCCGTTGCTCACCACCACGCCGGCCACGGGACGGCCCTTCTGGTCGGTAAAGGTTCCGGTAAAATGTGCGGGAGCCGCAGCGGTCTGGGCCATAGCCCCTGCCGGCAGCAGGCCGAAAAGACATAGCAGGGCCACGAACAGCCCTGAGTGTAAGGTTTTTCTCATGCTATTATTTTTTTTGTGATGTTTCTACGTACAACGATGGCCCTGTGACAGGTGTCCATGAGCCTAATGCCTACAAAGTTAGCACTAATTTGTGGGGTAGCCGTGGTTTGTGTCTTTTTTTTTATAAACCGACACAAAAAAACTGACGATGACCCGCAGCGCGGCCATCGCCCATGGGTGGCCGGCCGTGGGAGGCGCACCCGCCACGGCCCCTGCCCTACCCTATATGAGTATAGGCGCGATACCAGTCGTAGAAACGGGCCACGCCATCGGCTACCGACACCGAGGGACGGTAACCCAGCGCATGCTGGAGACGGGTGGTGTCGGCGTAGGGCACGCCGTGGTTGGTAAAGGCGAAGTAAGCGTGCTGGCGCAGGGCCTCATCGGCTATGCTCAGGTAGCGCAGCTCGTTGTCGGGAGTAAAGTCGCGCAGCACCATGACGGGCACTAAGGCCACCACTACGCCTATATATAACAGGTATGTATCTCGGAATGTTCTCATCAAGTCTTCTGCCGGTTATTTAATGGTTCACAAAGGTACATCGCAAGTTTGTAGAAACTTTGAAGATGTCGCCCAAAATGTGTGAACTCTTCCCAAAAGGGGAATTACAGCGAATGATGGCCCTCTAACCTTCTAAGGAGATATGATGGATATTGCGCAGGGGATGGAAGTAGACATTGCAGACTTAGGGGTTATCCCTAAAATCGCGGCGACCGGCCTCTACGCTTCCCAGAGCCGTCATTAGCATACAGGGAACCGTCATTAGGAAAATTAAAAAAGCCGTGGCACTGGTGGGTGCCACGGCTATGGTGAGGGTGCTGCCCCCTCAGGGTGCAGGGGGCTGCGCCAGCCTACTTCTTGTAATAGTGAGCGTAGTTGTAGAATGGCTCGGTGATGATACCGGCTGTAGTAGCGGTAAACTTGTTGCCATAGGGGTCGGTGGCCTCAACGGTAATCAAGGCGTTGGGGTCCTTGGGCGTGTAGGCGTAGAAGTGGTTCATGCGCAGATAGCCATTCTGCTTGCTGAAGAAGCTGTACTTGTTAGACACGGCGTACTTCTTGTGATAGCCCACGGCAAAGGCATCCTGGTTGGGGGTCTGCTGCAGGCGGGTCATCTCTGTGCGCTGTCCGCCCTCTACGGCGTAGACTTTCCACTTGGAGTCGGCATTGAACACGTTGGCCACCAGCACACCCTTGTTCTTCTCCAGGTTCCAGTCAGCGGCATAGCTCTCGCCGTTGAAGTCGGTATCGGCACGGAAGAGCACCATCTGCTTGTCCTTGTCCCAGTTGGTACCCTTGTAGTAGCAGTCGGTGATGGCCGCACCGCCCATGGTGTACACGTAGTAGCCGTTGGGCACGCCGTCGATATTGAGGTTAGACTGCCAGATGTCGCCACAGGCTGCAGCGTGGCTGCGCTCGTAGACAGTCTTGCCGCCAAAGTTGATCTCGTTGTTCACGGCGAAGTGGGTATGACCGCAGAAGAGACGGTAGTCGGCAAACTGGGCCAGCAGGTCGAGTATCTTCTGCAGGCGGTTAGAGGCATAGTGGCCGTCGCCGATAGAGGTGGCGCCGCTGAGCGGACGGTTGCCGAAGGTAAGGGGTATGTGGTAGTTCAGGATGACCATCTTGCTCTTGTCGGCCAACTGCAGATCGCTGGCCAGCCAGTCCATCTGGGCGTCGGTAAGCTCACCGGGCTGATAGTAAGTGGCACCGCTGTAGAACTGTACGTTGTTGAAGCACACATAGTGTACGTCGCCACGGTCGAAGGAGTAGTCGGTGGGGCCCCAGGCCTCTTCCCACTTGGCCTTGTAGATGGCGTTGCCGTCCTGGTCGTGGTTGCCTATTACCGAGAAGAGACGCATATCGGACGAACCGAGCTTGGCACGTATCTGGGCCTCAAGCTGGTCGTTGAAACCGCCGTAGTACTGTACGTCGTCGCCCATGGTGAGTCCGTACACAGCCGTTCCGGCGGGCAGCGAGGCTATGGTCTGCTTGATGTCGGCCATGGTCTCGTCGGCAAAGCGCAGCACGTCGCTCTTGTTTATCTTGTTGTCGTCGGCGCTCTCGTAGTAGGGGTTGTAGGCGTTGGTCACCTGCGGGTCGCCGATGACTATCATCATGTACTTGTTCTCCTTGCCGTTAGGCAGACGCGTCAGCCTGAAGTTGTACTGGTACGTGCCCTCACTCAGCTTCTGGTAGAAGTTGGCGGTGCGGTCGCTGGCAGAGTGTACGGGCACCTCGCAGTTGTCGGGCACGGTATAGTAGACAAACTTGGCAGCAGCGTTGCGGTTGAAGGCGTAGTTGCCCTTGGCGTCGGTCTTGACACAGGTGTAGCCGTCGCTCACGATGACACCGGCCATGGCATTGCCCCGCTCGTCGGTAATCTGGCCGCTGGTGTCGTACTCCAGTTTGCTCACCTCGCTGGTGCAGATGACCTCCATGGGGCCAGAGGTAAGGCTCCAGGCACCCAGGCTGGCCACATAGCGGGTACCGCTGATGAGCATATTGACGGCCAGGCCGCTTATCTTGCCTGGACAGAGGGCTGCATAGAACACCAGCTTGTGGTCGCGTATCCTTATCTTCTCGGTAGAGATGGTCACGGGGCCCAGCTCGCCGTCGCGCACAGAGGCATCGGTCAGGTTCAGGTTCACACTGTTGTACAGTCCGCCACCGGTAACGCTTATGGCCTGGGGTATGGTGGCCGTGATGGCGTCGGGCAGGGTTATCTCAAACTTGACGATGGCCATCTTACGGGTAAAGGTAAGGTTGAGCGGCGCGGTGCTCTCGGGGTTGTACTGGCCCGTGGCAAAGAGGATGTCGTGGGCGGTGGCACTGCCCTCGCCGGTTATCTCGCCCGTCTGGTAGTGCAGGTCGTTGACGATGGCATCGGCCTGGTTGTACACATTGGGTGCCTGGGCATAGGCGTAGACCGTAGTGGCGGTCTTCACGTCGGTATCGAAGTGGCCCTTGAAGTTGGCCTGGGTCTTGTCGGTACTCTTGTACTCGGCAAAGCGCAGTGTACCGCGGTTAGGGGTGGCGCCGGCCACGGCGTTGGCATAGATGCTTATCTGGTCGGTCTCCTCCCAGGCAGCCGTAAGGTTGTCGCCGGTGGCATCGTAGCTCACGCGGGTAGGCGCTATCTTGCAGGCCGTAACATCGAAGTCGCTGCCCGGCTCCTTGCCGTTGTTGGTGTTTTCCTCTATGTTGTTGCAGCCCGCTAAGAGCATGGCTGCCAACAGCGAATATATAGTCTTTCTCATTTTCATTAGGTTGGGTTATATTAGTTTTGGCCTCCTATCACTACCTCCTTGTAGCCGTCGGCCGTGCGGCGCATCTGGATGTCGCCCTGGTAGGTAATGGCGTAGGCGCCGTTAGAAGTGGTGTTGTTCTGCTGACGTATCATGTTGAGATAGTCTATCTTATTAGACTTGTAGCGCATCACTTGCAGACCACAGATATTAAGCGAGGGGTTAGATTCAGAAGTTTTGAGCTTCTGCATACCACCAGTATTGGCCTCCCAGCGCACAGTGGTAGTATGGCCCACCACGCTGACACTGCCCACGTACCAGGCGTACTGGCAGCCACCGATGGTGGCATACTTGAAGGTCCAACCGCTGTTGACACCAGTACTCAGCTCGGGCATCAGGGCCACATACTGACCGGCATAGCGCCCCGTGTACAGGCGCTGGGCCTGTGTCGAACTGGTGTTGGTATCAAAGAATATGCTCACCGTAGCATTCTTAGCGCTATAGTCTACCTTGCTCAGGCACTCGGTCTTCATATTCTCGAAAAGGCCCGTCATGCTGATGTTGTTGGTAGCGGTCAGCCGACTGTAGGTCTCGCACTCGTAGGCCGTGACGGTCTTGCCCTTAGTATTGGTAAGCGTCAGCTGTTGCTTGTTCTTATAGTCTACGCCGTCGACAACCTTGAGGTCGGTGCGGCCGTCTGAGGGCTGCGAGCCCACGGCGCCCCAGCGGTTGTCGTAGGTGTTGAGGGCGGTAGAGCCCATGGTGGTAAACACCTTGAAGGCTGTCATGTCCCAGGTACCGGCAAAGTCGGCCTCGTCTATCTGCGTAAGGTCTATAGTGGTCTTCTGGCTGCCGTTGCCGAAGATGAGCTTGGCCTGGCGGGGTGCTCCGGTGGTGTTGGCGGTGGCCGACACGGTTACCTTGGTACCGTCTGAGGTGACGCTGAGCCAGTCGCTGCCCTCGGCAGGTATGCGCTCGATGGTAGTTATCTTATAGCCGGGCGCATCGTAGGTCTTGGACCATGCCGCGTCGCTTGTCCAGAGCGACACGTCGCTCAGGGTCTCGTTGTTGCGGGTCACGGTGTATAGCTTGCCTGCCTCCAGATTTACCTCGTTGGCTATCAGCAGGTCGTTATAGGCCTGCCCGGTGGGCGAAACCACATCGGCACGCAGATTGCGTTTCTCGCCAGGTGTCAGGGCAGCATAGAAAGTCAGCTTGTTGCCATCGACACGGGCCGAGGTCAGCTTGACAGAGCCTTTCTCGGCATCGCTCGAACTGCCATCGGCACAGCGGTAGCTGTACTTATTGGCCATGTTGTCGGCCTTGAGCGTGAGGGCGTAGGTCGAGGTGGTGGGGGTAAACGGCAGGACTACCGTGCCCTTGACAAAGGTCATCTCGTGACGCAGACGAACCTGCATGGCACCATTGGCTACGGCTGGGTCGTACTCGCAGGAGCCTGTCACGAGGTCGTACTTGCTCAGCTCGTCTATCGTGCCTGCCTGCTCGGACAGGTCTACCTTGATAATGGCACCATTGACCTCCATGGCGGGGCTCTTCACGGCCACGCCTACGGCAGTCTTCGTGGTGGGTGGCGTCTGGAACGAGCCCGTGAACTCGGCCTCGTGGCCATCGGCGCTTATCTTGCCGATGCTGAAAGCCGTCATCACCTCTGGGTTGGCGGCATAGTCTACCAGCAGCTGGTCGGTGTTCTGCCAGGCCACCTTGATACTGGGCTGCTCGCCCTGCTCGGTAAACGAGAGGCGCGTAGAGGCTGCTCCGTCTATACCGGCGGTAATGGTGAGCTTACCATTGGTGGTGCCGGGAGTCACCGAGGGCTCGTCCCCGACAGACGAGCAACCTGTCATCAGGGCAGCGACAGCGGCCCCGAAGAATAGACGCTTTAGCTCCATAAGCCCTCCTTTCCTATTTCAGTGGGTGAGGCACTGCCCTGGTCGTCAATGTCGCCTCCAGGCTCGATGTCGGGCACAGAGGCATTACAGAGCTGACTTCCAGCTTCTACAAGACGCACTTTGCAAAAGGGTTTCTTGTACTCGTGTTTACAAGAAGCGGTCATAATGTTTTCTTTTTTCATGCTGTATGGTTAGAATAAACTGCGCGGCTATCGCCGCAACAGATTATAAAGGTTGGAATAGCAATATACCAGTGTGTATAGTTACTGGTTCTGCCAACAAAGTTAATTAAAAAAAATAAAGTAAAGCTATTTTTCGGAAAAAATGTTACCCACAAGGGTGCAAATAACACTCACCGCGAGCTACAGGGGCTACGCTACACGCATGGCCATGGCCCTCAGCCACCTATATATTAACAAGACACCTGCCAGAAAAGCAAACGCTTTGCGGGCAGGTGTCTGTTGTTATTGTACGAATGTATCTGCTATCGTATTACTTTCTCTTGAAAGTATTACCAGCATATCCCTTAGGATTGGTCTGGTAAACATTGGCATAACCACTTACCGTGGCAGTGGCATCATTGGTAGCCGACAGCACCACATCGATACCAGCTATCTGGTTCGCGGTAGTACTATACTGCGAAACAGCAGAGAACTCCACATTGTTGTTCACACGGTTGGTGTAGACAATGGTCTTCATGTCGGCAGAGATAGAGAACCATGCCCAAGTGTAGTTGGGGTCGCCCAAGTTGGTCTCATCAAACTTCCAAGGAGCTGCCCAGGCTGAAGCTGTACGTGTAACCAGTGTGGGAACGAAGCGAGCATACTTGCCCTTGGCTGCTCCGTCTGCCTCAACGAGCTGAGCCTCCTCGGGACGAGCGTCATAGAACACGCCCATCTTGGCTGTACGATTCTCATAGTCTATCTCGATGGCGGCATCCATCACTGCGTCGAAGAACAAGCCCTTGATTCCAACATTGTTGGTATGCTTGGTCTCGCCATCGGCATCGGTCAGTGTAACAGCCTTACGCGGGTCACCTATAGTTACATCAAATGTCAGCGGGTCTACTTTAGCCTTAAATGCGCCAGTACCTGCAAATGACTTGGTGGTAAATGAATAGTTGCCCTTGAAGTCCTTAGCCTCTACCTGTGTAATCTCATAAGGAATATCGGCAACGGTGATGGTACCTGTACGGGGTGCTCCGGTCTCGTTGGCCTTGGCATGTATCTTGCCACCGGCAACGGTGAGCCAGTCGGTATCGGTATCGCCTGTTCCACTGACAGTAGCAACATCCTGCTCGCTGTCGTTTACCCAAATTTTCTGGGTAACGCCGGCTGAGAAGGCCATGGTTGTAGCCATCTTATAGAGCTTGCCAGCCTCGAGTTTGCCCTCTTTGGTCTTGGTATAGTCGCCTGTATAAATCTTGTTGTCAACAGTAGCCGAAACGCTAACGCCTGAGAATTCATCGTCCTTGACACCGGGCCAGATAGTCATGTAGGCTGTAGCCACATTGCCATTGACCTCGGCCACCTTGATATTGAACTTGGCCTCGCCCTCAGCCTTGGCAGGCAGACTGCTACCGCCAGGATTACCGCCCGCAATCTGCACCTGGTTATAGGTGCTCTCGGTGGTAACGGTGAGCGGTGTGCCCTTCTCAACCTTGACACCCTCGGGGAAGGTGGCATCTATCTTAACGACAGAGGTCTTGGGCTTGAAGGTAACGTTGCTCAGTGTGGCCTGGGTGTTGTCCTTGTTATAAGTAAGGTTGCCCTCGATAACAGGGTCGGCCTGGAATACGCTGTGCATGGCAGCACTTTCGAGCGTACCGTCCTGCTGGCTCAGATTATCAATAAGGCCGCACTTGCCGGCAGCGGCATCGATATACGGTGTGCCACCCTTGGTGGTACCAATGAGGATGTGCAGCAGACCAGTGCCCTCGGGTATCACTACATTGCTGGCACGGAAAGTACCCTTGGTACCGTTGGCTGAAGCCGGGTCATAATAGAGCACCGTAGTCTTGTTCAGCCATCCGCCATCGGCTTTACGGAAGTACACCATCAGGTAATCGCCCTCCTGGAAGGAGGTCTTCAGACCGCCACCGTCAGGCGTAAAACCTACACGCGAGGCTGCTGCGAGGTCGGCATTGATAGACAGACTTACGGTCTTGGCCGTATCATTGCCAGCGTTAACCGGCTCATCGTCAGAGGAGCAAGAGGCGAACAGGGCCACCACCATGGCGGCGAAAAACATAAGTTTCTTCATCATGGTTAGTCCTCCCACAAGTTTAAGCTGTTGTCCTTGGGGGCGAGGGCGCCACCATCACCGTGATTGAGGTCGTCAGAGTCGACCGTAGAGTCAACAGAAACGTTGAGCAGGTTGCCTGCCTCGATTCCGCGAGTCTTCACACAAGGCTTGAGATACGCTTGCTTTACTCCCTGTAAGCCATCCACGCAGGAGTAGCGTAATGTTTTGTCCATATTATACTCGTTTAAGTTATTAATATCGTTATATATAAGGTATTGACAACTCCCATGGGAGAAATCATCGTTAACAAAAGCCCCGGCATCATCGCGCAGGATATACCAAGTACAATCTGCGAGCAAATCTACGAAAAAAACGTGAATTATTAAAGACTTTTGACTATTTTTTTTCAAAAGCAAGAAAAATAGTGCGCAACTTTGCGCAACAGCCAACCATAAGAGACTATGAAAAGGGTTACTATGCTGGCAGCCGCTAACGCGCTAACGCCTGCCAACATAGTAACCCTCTTGCTCGCGAAAGCCCTTTCACCATGCAGTGTCCGCTGCGTCAGGCCGAGACGAGAGCGCCCTTGGCCTTACGGCTGCAATAGCGCTCGCACTGGGCGCAGATGTCGTAGCCCAGCATAGCCCCGAGGATAAAGTCCTCCTCGGGGGTAAGTTGGCTGAGTGGCCGCGTCACCATCATCCGTATCGCCTCCAGGCACTCGCGACGGCCGAAGAACAGGTTCAGACGGTCGTTGCCCACGGGCAAGAGGATGTAGCTGATATGCTGATGTCGGAGGCGGTTTACGGCATACTCCTCATACTTCTTGTTGAACGTGAAGAGCACCATCTGGCGCACTCCCTTCTGGTACTCATAGATGTGGTTCATCAGCACCTTCATATCGGCTGGCATCTTGGCGGTCTGCATAGTGTGGGTCTCCTCTTTCAAGTTATCTATCGGTTGTCATCAGTTCAGAGCGAGGGAGCTATCTGGGCCACCCAGGCATCGATACGGCTGTCGGTACGGTCGTCCTCGTTGACATCGTCGAGAGCCAGGCCCACGAAGTGGCCGTCGACCACAGCGGCAGAGTCATCGAAGGTGTAGCCGTCGGTAGACACCTGGCCCACCACCGTAGCCCCGCTGTCCTTTACGGCATCGTACAGTTCGGCCATGCCTCCGCAGAAGGTATCGCAGTACGACTCGCAGTCGCCGCAGCCGAAGAGGGCCACCACCTTACCATTGAGGTCGGCCGAAGCCAGCACCTTGACGCCATCGTACCAGTCGTCCTGCATATCGCCGGCTCCCCAGGTCGAGGTGCCAAGGATGAGATTCTGATAGGCAGCCACGGTATCGGCCGAGAAGTCGGCCACATTGTACACGTCGGCAGCCTGTACGCCCAACTTATCGGCTATCTTACCGGCGATAGCCTCACAGGTTCCCGTAGAGGAACCGTAAACAACACAAGTCTTGTTCATATTTCTATTCATTTTTAGGGTTTATACGCTGACATCCCCTCTGGAGATTGTCTACATGCAAAGGTAGCGCAAACATGAGCACTACGCAATACCCAAAAATGATGTTTCTGCCCACGACGGCCAGCCGCCCCACTGGGGCCCCAGACCGCCGGGCATAGCCGATAATGAGGATAAAAAGGGAGAGAAGCGCCGCGGCCGCCCTACGCTATACACCAAAATAGGTAACCACCACGCGCTGAGCCATTACAGGGTGCAGCCTGTGGGTCAGCGGGCCACGGGCATGGACATCGACTGCATCCACCGGCCACGGAAGAGGCGGAAGAGGAAGGCCGAGCCCCTGAACGTAAGTTCGATGGCCATGGCTATCCACACCCCCTTGAGCCCATACGAGGGGGCCAGCAGTGCGGCCAGGGTAAGGCGCACGCACCACATGGAGGCCAGGTTCATCAGGGCGGGCTTGAGGGTGTCGCCCGCGCCCACACATACGCTGTAGGTAACTATCGAGGCGGCAAAGAAGGGCTCGGCAAAAGCCTCGATGCGCAGCACGGTGGTGCCCAGGGCGCGTATCTCGTCGACCGGCGACAGCAGGCTGATCATCTCGGGGGCAAACACGTACATCACCACGCCCATAAAGGCCATGACCACCATGCCCAGTGCCACGGTCATATAGGCAAAACGGCGGCAGAGGTCGAGCCGGCGCGCCCCGTGGGTCTGGCCCACCAGGGTCGAGGCCGCGTCGCCTATGCCGTAGCCCGGCATGTAGCAGAGGCTCTCGGCGGTAACGGCAAACGAATTGGCCGCGATGGCCACGTTGCCCAGAGGGGCCACGATAAGGGTGCTCACCACCTGGGCACCGCTCATCAGCACCGACTGGATGGCTATGGGCAGGCTGATGCGGGTGGCGTTGCGCACATAGTCCCACACCCAGCGGAAGGGGGCCGTGTCCTGGCGCAGGGCCAGTATGCGGTTGCGGCAGATGGCCACCCAGGCCATGGAGAGCGACACCACAATATAGGCACAGAGGGTGCCCAGGGCCGCCCCCGAGACCCCGAGGCCGAGCACGTAGATAAAGACATAGTTGAAAGCCACGTCGAGCACGCACATGGCTATGCTGAGCATGCTGGGCACGTGCATGTTGCCCGAGCTCTTGAGCATGGCCGAGTTAAGGTGGAACAGCAGTACAAAGGGCATGGCCAGCGCGAAGACGAGGAAATAAGCCGAGGAGCCAGCGGCTATGTCGGCACCGCCCCCCAGCCAGTAGGGCAGGCGGCTGTGTATGCCCACGCCCACCAGCATGATGAGCAGACTGACAGCCAGGCCACAGACGAGCGCATGGCGGAACACCTGGCGCGCGCGGACAAAGTCGTTGGCGCCAATGAAGTGGGCCACCTGGACGGAGAAGCCCGTGGATGTGGCCCCGAGCACGCTGCCCATAAGCCAGGTGGTAGACTCGACCAGGCCGATGCTGGCCGACGCCGCCGCGCCCAAGTGGCCCACCATGGCGGCATCGATAAAGAACATAAGCACCGTGGTAATCTGGGCCAGCATGGACGGCACGCTCAGGTCGACAATGAGCCGCAACTTGTCGCGTGTGGGCAACTGTCCGCCCATACGTATCTTCTCTAACAGAGCCTCGCTTCGCTTTACCATAACTTATCTTACTGTATGCAAAGGTAACTAATAGAATCGAAAAAAGCGACCCCATCCTCATGGAATCGCTCTCTACAACTTGATTTCTACACTTCTCTCTATCTCTCTCAAATCTCTCGCTTACGTTATCCTATGCCCGGCCGGCCCGGTGACGGCCATGCCGCGGCTTTCTCTTTCCTACCTTAAAATCAACTACGGCAATCGCTGTTGCCTACCTGTTCGCGTGTAGTGTTATCCCAATCTTTATTACCTTCTAAATACCTATCGTATTCGTTTCTGGTTGCAAAGTTACGACAGAGGGCAACCACAGGCACAAAAAAAGTGCCCGATAGTTACAAATCGGACACTTTTCTTGACTTATATCAAACTTGCTGTGTCATTGTCAGTTGGCCCCGGTCTCGGGAACCTGGGTCCCGGGCCTGTGGAACGACACCATGGTGATGTCGAAGACCAGGTCCGAGTAGGCGGGAATGGCCACCGACGAGCCCGAGGTCGAATAGACCGACGTACCGTAGGCCAGGCCGTAGGGGATGGTAACCAGCCAGCGGTCGCCGGGGTGCATGTGCATCAGGGCAGTGGTAAAGCCGTCTATCATATTGCCCACGCAGAGTGTCACAGGCTCCATGGTAGGCGGGTTGTAGTCGCCGGACCATGTCTGGTCAAACACGTAGCCCGCCGCGTAGCTCTTGCTGGGAATGAAGCGGCCCCGGTAGTGTATGGTGGCCGAGTCGCTGTACATGGGCGACACCGTGCCGCTGCCCTCGTGTAGCACCTGGGCCACTATGTAGCTCTCCGGTGCCTGGCCCACGTTCTCGGGCAGGCTCCAGCTACGTATCAGCTTGTAATTACCGGGGTTGTTCTTGGCCGTCTGATAAGCCGTATTAAAATAGGTGTCGTTGCGCTCCTGCCAGTTGGCAAACTCATTTTCCTCAGCGGGGGTCTCCGAGCACGATGCTGCTATGAGCGGCAGCGCCAAGAGCAACAGCCTTACTATGTACTTGGTCATTAATGTTGTGGTTTAAGCCCCCGCCATGCGGGCGGGGGCAGATATGATTATCAGATAAGTTTCTTGAGCAGACTGGTGATGCTTACGCGGTCCTCGATGATGCCGCGCAGCTGGTCTACGGGTACGCGCTCCTGCTTCATGGTGTCGCGGTAACGCAGGGTAACCGTGTTGTCCTTGAGGGTGTCGCCGTCTACCGTCACACAGAAAGGAGTACCTATGGCATCCTGGCGGCGGTAACGCTTGCCGATAGAGTCCTTGGCCTCGATGTGGGTGTTGAAGTGGAACTTGAGGTCGTTGACTATCTCCTGGGCCTTCTCGGGCAGCCCGTCCTTGTTAACCAGGGGCAGCACGGCACACTTGACAGGGGCGAGGGGCTCGGGCAGGCGCAGCACGACACGGGTGCCGTTGTCGAGCTGCTCCTCGGTGTACGAGTGGCACATCACGCTGAGGAACATGCGGTCTACGCCGATAGAAGTCTCCACGTCGTAGGGAGTATAGCTCTCATTGGTCTCGGGGTCGAAGTACTTAATCTGGTGGCCACTGAACTTCTCGTGCTGCGACAGGTCGTAGTCGGTACGCGAGTGGATGCCCTCGACCTCCTTGAACCCGAAGGGCATGCGGAACTCGATGTCGGTAGCGGCGTTGGCGTAGTGGGCCAGTTTCTCGTGGTCATGGAAACGGTAGTTGTCGTCGCCCATGCCCAGGGCCTCGTGCCAGGCCAGGCGGTGCTTCTTCCAGTACTCGAACCACTGCATCTCGGTGCCGGGCTTGCAGAAGAACTGCATCTCCATCTGCTCGAACTCGCGCATGCGGAACACGAACTGGCGGGCCACTATCTCGTTGCGGAACGCCTTGCCTATCTGGGCGATACCGAAGGGCAGCTTCATGCGGCCGGTCTTCTGCACGTTGAGATAGTTGACGAAGATGCCCTGTGCCGTCTCGGGCCGCAGGTATATCTTGTTGGTCGCGTCAGACAGGGAGCCCACCTCGGTAGAGAACATGAGGTTGAACTGGCGCACGTCGGTCCAGTTCTTGGTACCGCTGATGGGGTCTACGATGTTCTCGTCCAGTATTATCTGCTTCAGCTCGGCCAGGTCGGGGCCCTGCATGGCTGCGGTGTAGCGGGCGTGCAGGGCGTCGCGCTTCTTCTGGTGCTCGAGCACGCGGGGGTTGGTCTCGCGGAACTTCTTCTCGTCAAAGGCGTCGCCAAACTTCTTTGCGGCCTTGGCCACTTCCTTCTCTATCTTCTCATCGTACTTGGCTATCTGGTCCTCGATGAGGTTGTCGGCGCGGTAGCGTTTCTTTGAGTCGCGGTTGTCTATCAGGGGGTCGTTGAAAGCGTCGACATGGCCCGAGGCTTTCCACACGGTGGGGTGCATGAATATGGCGGCGTCGATGCCGACGATGTTGCTGTGCAGCAGAACCATCGACTTCCACCAGTATTCCTTGATATTGTTTTTCAGCTCGACACCGTTCTGACCGTAGTCGTACACGGCAGCGAGCCCGTCGTAAATGTCTGAACTGGGAAACACAAAGCCATACTCCTTGCAGTGGCTTACTATCTTCTTAAAAACGTCTTCTTGTGCCATATTGTTAGCTTTACTTCATTATATGTCAGCTGCAAAGTTACTATAAAAATGGAGACCGCCCAAGATAAATGGTTATAATTTAAGTTTTTATATCACTTTAACCTCGCCGGGGCGACAGGGCGGCACCCCTGGCCGTCGCGGAAAAAGAAAAGGCCAGTATGCTGCCTGCTTAAGACGGACGGCTGCCCTACCCTCTTAGGCCGTGGCCCGCAGGGCTCATGCCCATTATGCGGACGGCATAGCCCACACCGTTGCAACGGGCATGGCCGGAACCGCGAAAAGTCTTTACAGGCGACTGTATATTTATGCAAAACTCAAGGCGCTTTTGTATAAATATACAGCCGTAACGACCCTTTTCGGGGGCATAAATTCCCGAATTTCTGAACAAGCCAGGGCGGTTTTTGGGGCCATTGGAGTGATTTTCGGGCATGACGAGGGCCGCGAAAGTAACAACCTTTTACAAAACAGGGGCATTTCAAGGCTTTTCGGCCGCTATTTTCGGCTCTGGCGAGGTCGGTTTTCAGGGTCGCCGCGATGGTCATTTTTTTGCTCGCGATGGTCATTACGTTTCTAATGACCATCGCGGGCGAAAAAATGACGGTTTTCGGGTGGCCGGAAAATTGCCGTTTTCGCCACCGCCACCCCCTCGGCGAGCGTACAGGCAAACTACAGAAGCCCGAAAAGCCCTCGCCCGATGCCGAAACGGCAGAAATGTATATTTATACATTTTAAGAAAAACATTTACAATGACAGGTAGAGGTCTAAATACAAAAAGCCCCTGCAGGATGAGTGCAGGGGCTATAATATATATAAGGTACGCGCGAGGGGCAAAAGCGCGCAGCCCTACAGACATCAGTACAGGCGTACAGGGCCGAGCAGCCCCATGGAGCGCAGGGGCGCGTTGCGCTTGATAACGTAGCGCTGGGCCACCTTGTTGTCCTTGAGGGTATGCATGTAGTTGCCCATAAGGGTGGTAACCTTGACCTCGATGGTATTGGAGCCACGGCGGAGCAGGCCGCTGACATCGAGGATGCGGCGGCCGAACCACTTGACACCGGCGGGACGGCCGTTGACCTTCACGTCGGCTATCTCGCACACCTTGCCGAGGTTGAGGTAACGGGGCAGCGTGTCGCCACTGATGTTGAAGGTAGTGGTATAGGTAATGTCGCCCATGAAGTTGGCAAACTGAGTGTTCTTGAGGTCCTGCAGGCTGTCGCTCATCTCGATATGCTTAGTCCAGCCCTCGCGCGCATGGTGCAGGCTGGCGCTCCAGCTGTCCAGCTCTATGTAGTTGTCGCCCTGGGTGGGCAGCGGGCGGTAAGCCTGGCCACCCTTGAGGTTGTTGAACACCACGAAGAAAGCCTCGGCCGGGGCGAGGTCCAGGTGCAGGCGCTGGCCGTCCATCCTGAGGGTATAGCGCTTGCCGTCGGCAGGGTCGTAGAGCCAGGCCGTGCGGCCGCGGGTAACGCTCTCGGGGAAGATGACATCGGTCTGCTTGGCGTCGGTAAGGTTGACGTTGGCAAAGAGGAAGAGGTCCGAGCGGTCGTCGGCCTTATAATGGTTCTGCAGCACAAAGCGGTCGGGCTGAGTGATGGTGATACAGTGGGAGAGGTGGTACCTGTTCATCACGGCCGTGTACCACTCCAGGTACTTGCCGTCGGCAGGCTTGTCGAGCAGCACGAAGCGGTCCGGGAACTTCTTCAGCTCCTCGACGGTGGCCCGGAACTTGGCATCGCGCGCCTGGTAGTCCTTCAGACCCAGCGAGCGCTGGGGATAGGTGCCTATGCAGAACACGCGGCCACCGCCACGGACCAGCTCCAGGAGCTTGTCGAGCGTGCCCTGGGTGGTGCCCTTCACGTCGGGCAGGAAGATGGTGCTGTACCGCTTGGGGCCATAGCACAGGTGGCCATCGCGCACCTGGCTCTGCTCGATGACACGCTCAGAGAGGTAGTCGGCGCCGCCACCGTTCTTGTGGATGGCCTCCCAGATGAGCGAGGTGTAGGTAACGTTGAGGTCGCGGGGGAAGGGCTCGGTCTGTACACCCATCTCGGTCCACAGGTCGGCGTTAGGGGGCAGGATGGCCATGTCGGTACACATGTCAACATTCTGCAGGATGCTGCTCATACGCGCGCGATAGTTATTAAGGTACTTCCAGTAGGGGAACCAGGTGTTCTTCTCGTTGTAGTAGCTGCCGTACTGTACCCACCCGGGAAACTCCACGTCGCGGGGGCTGTAGTTGAAGCCGTGCCATACCGAGTGGGTAATGCCCGAGAAGGCCGACATGTCGGTGCCTATCTTGAGCAACTCCAGCGGCGTGTTGAACACCAGGTACGTATTGGTCATCTCCTCGCAGCTCACCAGGCGCTTGCCGGTAAGGTGGGCGGCCGAGGAGACGTACTTGTCTATCATGGTGTAGCCACGGCCACGGCGGTAGTCCTGGTCGCCCATCTCCTCGCCCAGGCGGTGACGCAGCCAGTTAGTAGTCCACGACTCGCCCTCGGGAATGTCGTACGAGAGCGAAGACTCGAGCGGGAAGAAGCCACGGCCGTAAGCCTGGGCACGCGACTTGACGCCCTTGTCGCGGCACCACTGGGTAAAGGTGTCGGTGTAGCGTTCCTGGAGCAACTCGGCCTTGGTAAGCTCGAAGTCGTAGCGCACGCGGTCTACCTGGTTCTTGAAGTCGGGGCCCTTGGTGGCTCCGAAGGTGTAGCTCTCGACATCGCCCAGGCGGCCCACCTTGAACATGGTGAACGGGAGCCATGGCACAACGTCGTAGCCACGGCGGCGCAGGAACTCGGCACGGAAGTCAGAGGTCCAGTTGGTGCCCTCGAGCTCCATACTGTCGACGAAGAAGGAGCGGAGCCAGCGCGACAGGGGGCCGGTCTTGGCCTGGATGGCGTCGTACATGTGGTTAAGATAGCGGGTCACGGCACCCTGGTTCATGTGGTCCAGGATGGAGCCTGCCGCACCGGGGGCACCGTTGATGACCGAGGCGAAGGAGTCGAACTGGACCATGGCGTAGAGCTGGTACTTGCCCTCGGAGGGCGTGTCAAAGCTGTAGTTGCCCTTGGCAAACTCGGCGGTGACATCCTTGGCCTGCTGCAGGTCGTTGATGGAGTCGGGCACCAGGTAGGCCACCACCAGGTGGGGCTCGCGGGCCGGGTTAGTGATAGACACGCCGGGATCCAGACGCCTGAACAGGTCGAACTTGGAGAACTCGTAGTGCAAGCCGGGGGTCAGGGGAATGGCCGCGGTAAGCAGTACCGACGCGCGGTCCTCGGGGGCCAGCGTCTCGGAGCCAAAGGGCCATCCGGAGCCTATCAGCAGGTCGCACGTCATGCCGATGCGGCGCGCCTCGGTAAGCGTGGTGTCCAGGGCGGCTATCCAGGGCTTGCTCAGCCAGTCGAGCGACTTGTAGCCGTGGCGGTCGGCGCCATAGGGCATGGATATGGGGTTAATCTCGACACCGCCTATGCCGGCATCCTTTAACAGGTGTAGCTCGCGGACCAGCTCGCGGCCCACCACGGCGTCGCCGTTCCACCACCAGCGTACAAAGGGACGGTAGCGGGCATCGGGGTTCTGAAACTGGGCATACAGGGCCGACGACGAGAGGGCCTTGGGCCTGGTATCGGCAGCCATGGGCAGGGCCGACAAGGCGGCCAGGCAGACAGTGAGTATAGCTTTCTTTTTCATAATCAAGACAAAGTTAGCACTTATCGGCGGCGCGGTTATGGAGGCAGCGTTAAATCTCGCTAAAATGTCATTTTTTATAGCTGATTTCCATTATTTGCACCCGAAAGTTTTCAACGGCAAGTGTGAAAATTACCAAAAACTTTACTACCTTTGCAAAAGAAGTATTCACTGACACTATGGACGACGACAAGACGATAGATGAAGAGATAGACGAGGGCCTGGCCAACGACCAACACTCTGACTACAAGCCCGCTGACCGTTTTGATGCCTCGGCCGTACACCACCTGTCGGGTATGTACAAGAACTGGTTTCTGGATTACGCCAGCTACGTAATCCTGGAACGGGCCGTGCCCCACATCGAGGACGGCCTGAAGCCTGTTCAGCGCCGCATACTGCACACGATGAAGCGTATGGACGACGGAAGATACAACAAGGTGGCCAACATCGTTGGCGAGACAATGAAGTTCCACCCGCACGGCGACGCTTCTATCGGCGACGCGCTGGTCCAGCTCGGCCAGAAAGACCTGCTCATCGACACGCAGGGCAACTGGGGCAACATACTGACCGGCGACCGTGCGGCCGCACCGCGATACATAGAGGCCCGCCTGTCCAAGTTTGCCCTGGACACGGTGTTCAACCCCAAGACCACCGAATGGCAGCTGTCGTACGACGGGCGCAACAAGGAGCCCATCACGCTGCCGGTAAAGTTTCCGCTGCTGCTGGCCCAGGGGGCCGAGGGTATAGCCGTGGGCCTGTCGTCCAAGATACTGCCACACAACTTCACCGAGATATGTAACGCTGCCATCGCCTACCTGAAGGGCGAGGACTTCGCCCTCTACCCCGACTTTGCCACGGGGGGCTCGATAGACGTGTCCAAGTACAACGACGGCCAGCGGGGCGGCGTGGTCAAGGTGAGGGCGCGCATAGAGCAGCTGGACCAGAAGACGCTGGTCATACGCGACATACCCTACTCCAAGAACACGTCGACCCTGATAGACAGCATCACCCGGGCCATAGAGAAGGGCAAGATAAAGGCGCGCCGGATAGACGACAACACGGCTGCCGAGACCGAGATACAGGTACACCTGGCTCCGGGGGTAAGTCCGGACAAGACCATAGATGCCCTGTATGCCTTCAGCGACTGCGAGATAAACATATCGCCCAACTGCTGCGTGATAGAGAACGACAAGCCGTGCTTCCTCACGGTGAGCGACGTGCTGCGACACTCGGTAGACCGCACGCTGGCCCTCCTGCAACGCGAGCTGGAGATAAGGCGCGCCGAGCTGATGGAACAGCTGTTCTTCGCATCGCTCGAGCGTATCTTCATAGAGGAGCGCATGTACAAGGAGCGGCAGTTTGAGCAGGCTCCGGACCAAGATGCTGTCGTGGCGTTTATAGACAAGAAGCTGGAGCCGTTTAAGCCGGCCTTCATACGGGCCGTGACGCGCGAGGACATACTGAGGCTGCTCGAAATAAAGATGCAGCGTATCCTGAAGTACAACAAGGACAAGGCCGACGAACTCATAGCACGCATCAAGGCCGAGGTGGCCGAGATAGACAAGGACCTGGCCAACATGGTGGCCGTAACCATCAACTGGTTCGAGTTTCTTATCCAGAAATACGGGGCCGACCACCCACGGCTGACCGAGATACGCAACTTTGACACCATCGAGGCATCGAAGGTGGTAGAGGCCAACGAGAAACTGTACATCAACCGGGCCGAGGGATTTATCGGCACGGGACTGAAAAAGGACGAATATATATGCAACTGCTCTGACATAGACGACATCATCATCTTCTACCGCGACGGCAAGTACAAGATAGTGCGGGTGGCCGACAAGCTCTTCGTGGGCAAGAACGTGCTGTGGGCCCAGGTGTTCAAGAAGAACGACACGCGCACCGTCTTCAACGTGGTGTACCGCGACGGCCGGCACGGCCCGTGTTACTACAAGCGGTTTAGCGTGACGAGCTGTACGCGCGACAAGGAGTACGACCTGACCCAGGGCACGGCGGGGTCTAAGGTGATGTACTTCACCGCCAATCCCAACGGCGAGGCCGAGGTAATCAAGGTTACGCTGGAACCCGACAGCTCCAGCCGTCGCGGCCAGAACATCTTCCTGGAGCGCGACTTCTCGACCATTCTCATCAAGAACCGCAGCGCCAAGGGCAACCTGCTCACCAAGAAACCCGTACACCGCATATCGCTCAAGAGCCGCGGCCACTCTACCTTAGGAGGGCGCAAGGTGTGGTACGAGCCTTCGGTACGCCGCATCAACTACGAGGAGCGGGGCGAGTACCTGGGCGAGTTCTCGGACGACGACCGCATACTCGTCCTGCTGGACGACGGCTCGTACTACTTTACCAACTTTGACGTGAACAACCACTACGGCGAGGGCATACGCACCATCGAGAAGTGGGAACCGCACAAGGTGTGGACGGCCCTGCTCTACGACGAGGACAACAAGGGCTACCTATATATCAAGCGCTTCGAGATGGAGTACGCCCGTAAGCAGCAGAGTGTGCTGGGCGACAACCCGAAGAACCGGCTGGTGCTGCTCACGGACACGGCCTATCCCCGCATCCGTGTAAGTTTCGGCGGGGCCGACGCCGTACGCGAGCCCATGGAGATAGACGCTGAGAGCTTTATTGCCGTCAAGGGCATCAAGGCCCATGGCAAGCGCGTAACCACCTACGAGGTAGACCACGTAGAGGAACTGGAGCCCCTGCGCCAGCCCGACCCACAGGAGAATGGGGGCGATGACGGTGAGCCCGACAGTGGGGACAGTGGGAACAACCTGGACCCCGACGCCGGAAAAAGCCAGCAGCAGGTCATCGACGAAATAACCGGCCAGCTCAATCTCTTTGACCATGACGAGAGCTAAGCATCTTCTGGCCGTAGCCCTGCTACTCATAGGTTCTCCGGGAGCCATGGCCCAGGGCGAGCGCACCATCACCAACGCGCGTATGGTGTCGGTCGGCCAGGCGCGGGTGCTCGACACTTACCTGTCGGCCCTGCACTACAGCGGCCCCGAGGTGTGCTACCTGTCGCACACCCTGCGCGAACGCCCCGACAGCAGTCTGTGGGTTCGCGAGATTGTCCACCAGGGCAACTTCGCCCTGCTGGACAACCGCTCGGGCCTGGGCGGCGAGATGGCGGGCAGCTACAACTTCCAGTATGGATGGCACCGGCGCGTGGCACAGATAGCCTTTCGGGGCAGCGGGCTACGGATAGATGCCGGAGGCAACATCGACGCGCTGGTAGGATTTGTCTACAACACCCGCAACTCTAACAACCCGGCCCAGGCGCGGGCCGCAGCCTGCCTGGCTCCCACGGCGGCGGCCACCTACACATTCTTTCCGCGCAGGCCCATGGCGCTGCGCTACGAGGTGAGCGTCCCGCTGATAGGACTGATGTTCTCGCCCAACTACGGACAGTCGTATTACGAGATATTCACCAAGGGCAACTACGACCACAACCTCGTTCCTACCTGGATAGGCAACGCCCCGTCGCTCCGACAGATGCTCACGCTCGACTACCGTATAGGCCACACCGCAGTACGCATAGGCTATCTGGGCGATTACCGTCAGGCCAGCGTCAACCACCTCAAGTCGCACTACTACAGCCATGGCCTGGTGGTCGGCATAGTCCGCAAATTCAGCATTAAGAAGATACAGCACCCATGAACACATCACGCATAATGCAGTTATCCCTCACCCTGTTAGCGGCCTTGCTCACCCTGGCGCTGCCCACAGCCTGTGTAGACGAGGACGAGGCGCCCGACACGCCCCAGGGCAACTTTGAGGCTCTATGGCGCATCATGGACGAGCACTACTGCTTCTTCGAACAAAAGGGCGTGGACTGGGACGAGGTTCACGAGCGCTACAAGCAACAGATGGACAGCCACATGACTGAGAGCCAGCAGTTCGAGGTGCTCTGCAATATGCTCGGCGAGCTCCGCGATGGCCATGTCAACCTGTACGCGCCCTTCGACGTGGGCCGCAACTGGTCCTGGCACGAGGATTATCCGGCCAACTTCTCGGACACACTGTCGCGCCGCTATCTGGGCACCGACTACCGTATAGCCTCGGGCATATACTACCGCATCCTGGACGACAACATCGGCTACATACGCTGTGCCTCGTTTGCCAGTGGTTTTGGCGAGGGCAACCTGGACGACATCTTCTCTTATCTGCTTACCTGTCGCGCGCTGATTGTTGACGTGCGCAGCAACCCGGGTGGCCTGCTCACCGCGGCCGAGCAACTGGCTGCCCGTTTCACGGATCAGGAGATAACGGTGGGCTACTTCCAGCACAAGACGGGCCGTGGGCACTCCGACTTCTCGTCGCTCCAGGAACAGCGGTTGCGCCCAAGCCATGGACTGCGATGGCACAAGCCGGTGGCCGTGCTTACCAACAGGGCCGTGTTCAGCGCTGCCAATGAGTTTGTCAAGTACATGCGCTGTTGTCCGCAGGTCATTACCGTGGGCGACCAGACCGGGGGAGGAGCCGGCATGCCCTTCAGCAGCGAGTTGCCCGGTGGCTGGAGCGTACGCTTCTCTGCCTGTCCCATCTATGACCGCAACCGCCAGAGTACCGAGGACGGCATAGCCCCCGACTACACCGTCAGTATCACCGACGATGATGCCCAGCGCGGCATAGACACCATTGTCGAGACAGCCCGCCAAAAACTGAGCACCCGCTAACATTTCGGCTCTACTCCTTGCCGTTTCCATTTTTTTATCGTATCTTTGCACAGGATAGGCAGTGGCTCCGCAATTCAAGCAAATTTGATAGCGCTTCCCCTGCACCACCTTTACTCTCATCGCGCTTGTGGCGGAATTGGTAGACGCGCCAGACTTAGGATCTGGTGGTTTAGGCCGTGAAGGTTCGAGTCCTTTCAGGCGCACCCCGAGAAATCCTAACTGCTTGAATATGAGCGGTTGGGATTTTTGCTTTTATAAAATTGCCGAGTTATTGCCGAGTTATTAAGAGTTTACCTGTATAAGCCTCGGCAAAAGTGTCATAATATCAGTTTCAACATATTATTTTTACACATAAAAGAGAAAACAACCCTATAGTTGTGTTTTCTCATTAAAATCAGTTATCTTTGTAGGCAAAATGGCGATAAGCCAAATATAATTAGAACAAAGCGAAATACGTCTAAGATGATAAAGGAAACATTATCTCCTGCTCAAAAGGCTGGAATACAAATGAGCCCAGAAGAAAAACCATGGTTTAACCATTCGCAGATGATAGCCAATATCA
>CAKPRX010000023.1 GCA_934183135.1 uncultured Prevotella sp. | reverse complement strand
GAATCAATACGAAACCGTTTTCATTTTGACTCCCGTTTTGTCTGATGAACAGATGAAGGAAACGGTCGCTAAGTTCAAGAAGCTGCTCACCGACAACGGTGCAGAAATCGTGAACGAAGAGGCTTGGGGACTGAAGAAGATGGCTTATGCTATTCAGAAGAAATCTACAGGCTTCTACTGCCTGCTGGAGTTCAAGGCTGAGCCAACTATCGTTAACACACTCGAGACAGGCTATCGCCGCGACGAGAAGGTAATCCGTTACATGACCGTTAAACTGGACAAGTATGCTGCACAGTACGCCGAGAAGCGTCGCGCAAAACTTGGTAAAAAAGAGGAGGCTTAATCATGGCAGAGCAGAATAATTCAGAAGTTCGTTACTTGACAGCTCCTTCTATCGATGTCAAGAAGAAAAAGTACTGCCGCTTCAAGAAGAGTGGTATTAAGTACATAGACTACAAGGATCCTGAGTTCCTGAAGAAGTTCCTTAACGAGCAGGGTAAAATTCTCCCTCGCCGTATCACTGGAACATCTCTGAAGTATCAGCGTCGTGTGGCCCAGGCTGTAAAGCGTGCTCGCCAGATAGCTCTACTTCCTTATGTAACTGACTTGATGAAATAAACGGAGGAAGCGTAATGGAGATTATTTTGAAAGAAGATATTATCGGACTTGGATACAAGAATGATATAGTAACCGTGAAGAACGGCTACGGCCGCAACTACCTCATCCCGACAGGTAAGGGCGTTATCGCATCGCCCAGCGCCAGGAAGGTACTCGCCGAGAACCTGAAGCAGCAGGCCCACAAGCTGGCAGCCCTCAAGGCCGAGGCTGAGAAGAAGGCCGAGGCTCTCAAGGATGTAGCCCTGGTTATCAGCGCCAAGGTTTCGGCTACAGGTGTAACTTATGGTTCGGTTAACGCAGCTACCGTAGCTGAGGAGCTCGCCAAGAAGGGCTTCGACATAGACCGTAAGATTATCACTATGCACGATGCCAAGAAGGTAGGCGACTACGAGGCTACCGTTCACTTCCACAAGGAGGTTGAGGTTAAGGTACCTGTAAAGGTAGTAGCCGAGAACGCTCCTGCCGAGCCTGTTGAGGCTCCCGCAGAAGAGGCTCCCAAGGCTGAGGCTCCTGTAGAGGAGACCGAGGCTCCCGCAGCAGAATAAGATTGCTCTGTAAAGCAGATCACAATAAATCCCAGCAGTATTTCTATACGGCTGGGATTTTCACGTATTATAGGTATTGTAGGTTCGCGTGCGCGCACGTAATGTTATATAAGGTGTAAACTGCCGCCTCTTCTTGTTTTTTTTGCCGTCATTAGGCGCTTAATTCATATAATTTGACTAAATTTGCATTGATTTATAAACGTAAAGATAATTAGTAATGAAAGCATTTGTATTCCCCGGACAGGGTTCGCAGTTTGTCGGAATGGGCAAGGACCTGTACGACAATAATCCATTGGCTAAAAAAATGTTTGACGAGGCTGATGCCATCCTCGGGTTCAAGATTACAGATATCATGTTTGCCGGTACCGACGAGCAGCTCAAGCAGACCAACGTAACTCAGCCCGCCGTGTTCCTGCACAGCGTTATCTCGGCGCTCTGCTTAGGCGATGCGTTTGCCCCCGCCATGGTGGGCGGTCACTCGCTGGGCGAGTTCTCGGCCCTGGTAGCCGCCGGCGCCCTGAGTTTTGAAGATGGTCTGAAGCTGGTGGCAGCCCGTGCCAACGCCATGCAGAAGGCATGCGAGGCCAACCCCGGTACGATGGCCGCCATCATCGGTCTGCCCGACGAGAAGGTCGAGGAAGTGTGCCGCGAGGTGTCTGCCGATGGCAACATCGTAGTGCCGGCCAACTATAACTGCCCTGGCCAGCTGGTAATATCGGGCAATGTAGACGCCATCAACACCGCTTGCGAGCAGCTGAAGGCAGCTGGTGCCAAGCGCGCCCTTCCCCTCAAGGTAGGCGGCGCTTTCCACTCGCCGCTGATGCAGCCTGCCAAGGACGAGCTGCAGGCAGCCATCGAGAAGACTACATTCAGCACCCCCAAGTGCCCTGTATATCAGAACGTAGACGCCAAGCCACACACCAACCCCGATGAAATAAAGGCCAACCTTATAGCCCAGCTTACCAGTTCGGTGCGCTGGACAGCCAGTGTACAGGCCATGATCGCTGATGGTGCTGACGACTTCACGGAGTGTGGGCCCGGTAAGGCGCTGCAGGGCATGATAGGTCGTATAGACCGCAACGTGGCAGCCCACGGCATAGCATAGACTTATAATGATTATCTATCAGATATTTACCAGAATTTTCGGCAATCGCAACACCACTCGCAAGGAGTGGGGTACGGTTGCCGAAAACGGTTCTGGCAAGATGGCCGACATAGACGCCCGCGTGCTGCGTCGCATCCATGACATGGGCGTTACGCATGTATGGTACACGGGCATAGTGCGCCATGCCACGCAGACAGACTATACCGCCAAGGGCATACCGGCCCAGCATGCGGAGATAGTGAAGGGTCGTGCCGGCTCGCCGTACGCCATTACAGACTACTATGACGTAGACCCGGACCTGGCGGTATGCGTGCCCAACCGCATGGAGGAGTGGGAGGCGCTCATAGCCCGTACCCATGCCGCCGGGATGAAGGTTATCATGGACTTTGTGCCCAATCATGTGGCCCGCGAGTATCACTCCATCTGCCGTCCTGCCGGGGTGCGCGACCTGGGTGAGGGCGACGATACGGGCATGAACTTCTCGGTTCACAACAACTTCTACTACTGTTGGGGGCAGCCCCTCGACCTGTCGCGCGTCACCCCGCACCAGACTTATCAGGAGTGTCCCGCCAGGGCCACGGGCAACGACCACTTTGACCAGCGCCCTGGTCCCAACGACTGGTACGAGACGGTCAAGCTGAACTATGGCATAGACTACTGTGACGCCGGTGGCCGGTCTGAACACTTTGACCCCGTGCCCGATACATGGGTACAGATGCGCGACATACTGCTGTTCTGGGCCTCCAAGGGCGTCGACGGATTTCGCTGCGACATGGCCGAGATGGTGCCGGCACCCTTCTGGGCCTACGCCACGGCAGCCGTGCGGGCCGCCCATCCCTCGGTGATATTCGTAGGCGAGGTGTACAACCCCGACCTCTATCGTACCTATATTGCCGCAGGCTTCGACTTCCTGTATGATAAGGTGGGCATGTACGACAGTATGCGCGACATCATCTGTGGGCGCCGCTGGGCCTCGGACATTACCGCCCAGTGGCAGCGCACCGACGACATACGCACCCACATGCTCTACTTCCTGGAGAATCATGACGAGCAGCGTATCGCCAGCGACTATTTTGCCACTAACCCATGGCGGGCGTTTCCGGCCCACATGGTGTGCTGTCTGCTGCAGGCCAATCCCTATATGCTCTATGCCGGTCAGGAACTGGGCGAAAGAGGCATGGACCGCGAGGGCTTTAGTGGCTGGGACGGCCGCACGTCTATCTTTGACTACTGGAGCGTGGACAGCATACGGCATGGTTACTTCGACCTGGCAAGGAAGACACCTGAAGAGCGCCGGCTGATGGCAGCCTACCGACAGGTAATGCGCATTGCCGGTCGCGAAAAGGCTGTTACCGATGGTGCCATGTTCGACCTGATGTACGTGAACACACACTTTGCCGAGGAGCAGTTTGCCTTTCTCCGCAAGGCTGGCAGGGAGATGCTGTTAGTGGCTGTCAACTTCTCGGATCTCAGCGTATGCCGCGAGGTGACCATCCCGGCTCACGCCTTTGACTTCTTGGGCATCCCTGTGGGTACCTTTGCAGCCATGGAGCTACTGACAGGCGTGGCCAAGGACTTCACACTGGCCCCCGACAGTTCTATCCCCGTAGATATTCCAGACTATGGGGGCGTTATCTATAAGTTTAAATTTTAAGACCATGGACGATATTATCCTGAACGAACACAACAAGGAGGAGTTTCCCCCTGCCCATACGGCCGAGCATCTGCTTAACCAGCTCATGGTACGTCGGTTCGGATGCGAGCGTAGCCGCAATGCCCACATAGAGCGTAAGAAGAGCAAGATAAGCTACATCCTGTCGCAGAAACCGTCGCGAAAGGACGAGAGTTTCATACAGGAAGAGATGAACAGGCTGATAGCGGCCGACCTGCCCGTGACCTATGAGTATGTAAGGCGCGACGAGATACCCGACGGTGTAAAGCTCGACCGACTTCCAGACGATGCCAGCGACACCCTCAGACTGGTACGCATCGGCGATTACGATGTATGCCCCTGTATCGGTAAGCACGTGCGCTCTACAGCGCAGATAGGGCGATTTGAACTGCTCGGAACCAACTGGGATGAGGAGAAGCACAGCTTTCGCGTTCGGTTCAAGGTATTACCATAGCAACAACCATAATCTAAATAGATATGCACAAACTTAAATCCTTACCAATCTTGCTACTATCGGCCCTCGCGGTAACACCCGCTGCGGCCCAGCAGTCACAGACACTTTATCAGAATTTTCTTAATCCCGACCAGTCGGCCCGCCCCCGTGTGTGGTGGCACTGGATGAACGGCAATATTACCAAGGACGGTATCCGCAAGGACCTTACTTGGATGAAGCGCTCGGGCATCGCAGGTTTCCACGTCTTCGATGCGGGACTTTCGACTCCGCAGATAGTGCAGAAACGACTGGCATACATGACGCCCGAGTGGAAGGATGCCTTTCACTACGCCATCGCACTGGCCGACAGCTTGGGCCTGGAGGCCACCATCGCCAGCGCGCCGGGCTGGAGCGAGACCGGAGGCCCATGGGTGAAGGACGAGGACGGCATGAAAAAGCTGGTGTGGCGCCAGCAAATCGTAAAGGGTACCGGCCGTACGCTCAGGATAACCCTGCCCAGCGGATTCGATATTACGGGCCCCTACAAGGACTACTCTTATGTTAACAGTTCGGTTGCGACGGTATTTATGAAGAAGCGCTTCTACCGCGACATAGCCGTCCTGGCCATGCGGGTACCCGACAACGACCTGACGATGGCCGAGATGAACCCCGTGCTCACCACCAGCGGTGGTGCGGTTACCGTGGAGCAGCTGGGCAACGACAGCATATCAGACTATGCCACCATCAAGGCCGATGCCACCGGCAAGGCATGGGTCATGTTCGACTTCCGCACGCCCCGGACCATCCGCTCGATGGAGTGGTCGGCTCTGAAGATAGAACCCAAGGAAGAAAACTATTCGGCAGCCATCTACAGCAGTACCGACGGCAAGACCTTTGTCAAGGTCACCGACTTGGGCTATCAGGCCGGTTTGGAGAAAGTGGCCGACATACCTGCTACGACCGCGCGCTACTTCAAGGTGGTGCTGCAGAGTACCGAGAAGGGCCACCCTGCCAGCGGCTTCAGGCTGTCGTCGCTCAAGCTGTCGCCCGTGTACCGTGTAAACCTGGTACCCGATAAGGCGGGTTACTCGCTGTATCGCTATGCAGCCTCGGTCAAGACCCCGGCTACAGCCGATGTGGTTCGCACGAGCGACATCATCGATGTTACCTCTATGGTCAAGGACGGTGTACTTACCTGGAAGGCTCCCAAGGGACGCTGGCGTATCATGCGCTTCGGCTATGGACTTACGGGCAAGACCAATCATCCCGCCTCGGCCGAGGCTACCGGCCTGGAGGTAGACAAACTGGACCCTGTGGCCATCCGCGATTACTATAAGAACTATCTGCAGACCTATATCGACGCCAGCAAGGGTATGCTGGGCAAGCGTGGCATTACCCATCTGCTCAATGATAGCTACGAGGCAGGCTGCCAGACCTGGACGGGCCGTATGGCCGAGGAGTTCAAGTCGCGCCGTGGCTACGACCTGCTTCCCTGGCTCCCCGCGCTCTCTGGCATCATCGTCAACAGTGCCGATGATACCGAGCGCTTCCTCTTTGACTGGCGTACCACCATTGGTGACATGATGAGCGAGTACCATTATGACCAGCTCAACGACATCCTTCGGCCTTACGGGCTGAAACGGTACACGGAGAGCCACGAGGGATGGCGGGCCAATCTGACAGACGGCATGGACTGCAAGCGCTATGCCGACATTCCCATGTCCGCGATATGGATGCGCTACAAGCAGCACCTCATTACCGTTCCACAACATGAGAGCGATATACGCGAGTCGGCCTCGGTGGCCCATATCTATGGTCAGAACGTGGCAGCTGCAGAGTCTTTTACCTCTGATGGCTTCCGCGACGGCGCCTTTGTGTACAGCCCCACCATTCTGAAATCCACCGCCGATGCTGCGATGGCCTGCGGTCTTAACCTCTTTGTCATCCACACCTCGCCCCACCAGCCCGTCGATGACAAAGTGCCTGGACTCGGTCTTGGCCTTTGGGGACAGTGGTTTGATCGCCATGAGACGTGGGCCAATCAGGCAGGTGCCTGGACCGATTACCTCTCGCGTAGCTGCTATCTGCTCCGCCAGGGCCGTTTTGTGGCCGACGTGGCTTATTATTATGGCGAGGACACCAACATCACGGCCCGCTACCATACCCGCATGCCTAAGATACCCAATACTTACAACTATGACTTTGTCAGCCCTTCTGTTGTGCTGGACGAACTGCAGCCGTCAGACGGCCGTCTGGTTACCAAGACGGGCATGAGCTACCGTTTGCTATGGTTAGACAATGTCAGCCAGATGTCCATGAAGATGTTGCGCCGTATCAAGGTGCTGGCCGATGCCGGGGTGACCATTGCCGGCGAGAAGCCGCAGACACTGGCAGGCATGGAGGGTACTCCCGAGGACTTCAGTCGCCTGGTGGCCGACATCTGGTCGGCTGGCCGCAAGAACGTCATCACGGGTGTGGCAATAGATAAGGTACTGGCCAACATGGGTGTGGCTCCCGATGTTACTTTCAGCGATGCCAAGGCCGACCTGAAGTATGTACATCGCCGCCTGAAAGACGGTGACATCTACTGGATAGCCAATCAGACTGACAGCAACCGCCAGTTTACCGCCTCGTTTAATGTTACAGGCAAGAAGCCACAGCTATGGCATGCCGATACAGGTGTGCGCGAGGATGTAAGCTATGAGATGGCTGATGGGCGTACGCTGGTGCCCCTCAATATGTCGGCCTATGATGCCGTGTTTGTGGTGATGGTCGATGACACGCAGACTCCCAAGGTAACGCTGCCAGTACCTACTGAGCAGCAGATGGCCGTGCCGACAGCCCCGTGGACAGTAAAGTTCCAGCCAGGCCGTGGCGCACCGGCACAGACCACCCTCAGTCAGCTGGCTTCGCTCACCGAGTCGGCCGATGCCGGCATACGCTACTTCTCTGGCGTAGCCACATACACCA
Source organism: uncultured Prevotella sp. (assembly GCA_934183135.1). GTDB lineage: Bacteria > Bacteroidota > Bacteroidia > Bacteroidales > Bacteroidaceae > Prevotella. The sequence goes on along the minus strand of CAKPRX010000023.1, from coordinate 18,821 downwards.
ACCAGTTCACTATACCGGCCAAGCAGCTCAAGAAGAAAAATAAGCCTGCCCGCATCTGGCTGTCGTTAGGTGAGGTACATGACCTGGCCGAGGTAAAGGTCAACGGGAAGACTCTGGGTGTAACCTGGCATGCTCCCTACCGCATAGACATTACCGATGCCGTACAGGCAGGCGTCAACACCATCGAGATAGCTGTGGCCAATCCCTGGCACAACCGTCTGGTGGGCGACGAGCAGCCTGGCATGAAGCGCGTGGCCTATTACCCGATAACATTCTTCAAGGCTGACGAGCCCCTGCTCAAGGCTGGACTCGTAGGGCCTGTAACTATTATAGCAGAGCGTTAAGGCCCTGCTATAATAACCATGACGGAAATTAACTGAAGAGCCCCGGCCGTTTAGGTCGGGGCTCTTCGATTACTTGTTCTCGATTTCTTCCTTCATATCTATAAACTGCTTTTTTGCATCATAGAACTCGTACTGCAAAAAAGCCAACTTCTGGGAAGCCACTACATGTACTCCCATGCCGTACTTCAGCTGCCATCTGCGTCTGAGCGATATTAAGCCCTCGTTGATGTATGCCGCAACGTACGGGTGTACGTGCAGATAAAATTTCTTGATACCTATCTTGTTGACCAGGCGGTCAATCTTGCCCTCAAGCATGTCGGTAAACAGAATACTTGACTTGATTTTGCCCGTGCCGTTACACGTGGGGCATGTCTCCTCAACGTTTACGTCCATGGCTGGGCGTACCCGCTGTCTGGTAATCTGCATTAGGCCGAACTTGCTTAACGGCAGGATGTTGTGGCGGGCTCTGTCTTTCTGCATGTTCTTGCACATGCGCTCATAGAGCATCTGTCGGTCCTCGGCGAGGTTCATGTCGATAAAGTCGACCACGATAATGCCGCCCATATCCCTTAACCTCAGCTGGCGGGCCAACTCGTCGGCTGCGCCAAGGTTTGTTTCCAGCGCATTCTGTTCCTGCCCGTTTTCAGACTTCGACCTGTTGCCGCTGTTCACGTCAACCACGTGCATGGCCTCCGTGTGTTCGATAATCATGTAGGCTCCGTGGCGGTAGTTGACCGTCTTGCCGAAACTCGACTTGATCTGCTTGGTAACATTGAAGTTGTCGAAGATTGGAACTTTACCCGTATAGAGTTTTACGATACTCGCTTTTTCTGGGGCGATAAGCGATACGTAGTCTTTTACTTCCTTGAATACCTCCTCGTCATTCACGTAGATATTCTCGTAGCTCGGGTTGAACAGGTCGCGTAACAGGGCGACCGCCCTGCTGGTCTCCTCGAACACCAACTGGGGCCGCTTCTGCGTCTTCTGTACCTTGGTGATGGCATCTTCCCACCGCTTAGTCAGAACTTTGAGCTCGGCGTCCAGCTCAGCCACTCGCTTGCCCTCGGCCACGGTTCGTACGATTACGCCGCAGTTCTTGGGCTTGATACTGTGAATAAGCTGCTTGAGCCGAGCCCTTTCCTCGCCCGACTTAATCTTGGAAGAGACCGAAACCTTGTCTCCGAAAGGCATCAGAACCAAAAAACGACCCGCAAAGGATATCTCGCCCGTCAGGCGGGGACCCTTTGTCGAGATGGGTTCCTTTACAATTTGCACCAAGACCTCGTCGCCCACTTTCAGCGTGTTCTGCACGCTTCCATCCTTGGGCAGGTCGGGCAGCCGAGAGGCTTTGGCGAACGGGTAGAGCTTCTTTCTGTCGCTCTGTACCTGCTTGAGGTACTTCTCGTATGACTTGAACTGGCTACCTAAGTCAAGATAATGAAGAAAGGCGTCGCGCTCATATCCCACGTCCACAAAGCTGGCGTTCAAGCCCGGCATCAATTTCTTAACCTTGGCTATGTAGACATTGCCCACGCTGAAAGAGGCCGAGCGAGGCTCGTTCTGATACTCTACCAGGTTCTTGTCTTCCAGCAGGGCTATCGATATTTCTTTCTGATGGACATCGATGATTACTTCGCTTGTCATAATTTCTTCACTTATTGCTTTAAAAAAACTGGGGCATGTCGCCCGACACGCCCCATTAGCTTTGAATAGGCTACAGAGCAGTAGTTAGATTACTTGCTCTTATGTCTGTTCTTTCTTAATCTCTTTTTGCGCTTGTGCGTGGCCATCTTGTGGCCCTTTTTCTTCTTACCGTTTGGCATAATACTTTAATTTAAATGGTTTATGATTGTTTCTCCTATTGTCTTACTTGTTCTTCATCTCCTCAACGAACTCTTTAGCCGGCTTGAAGCTGGGGTAGTCGTGAGCGGGAATAATCACGGTAGTATTCTTCTGTATGTTACGAGCTGTCTTCTCGGCACGGTGCTTGATAATGAAGTTTCCGAAACCACGCAGAGATATGTGCTCCTTGTTGAGAAGACTCTCCTTGACGGTCTTCATAAAGCTTTCAACTACAATGGCTACTTCCTTTTTTGAAATACCAGTATTTTCTGAAATCTGATTTACAATTTCTGTCTTTGTCATTGTTTCTATTTTGTTAATTGTATTATTATTTTACTCTACTATCGTCTTTGAGAGTGCAAATATAATAGTTTTTTGTGTGATACGAAAAGATATTTGACCTTTTTTGCGCTTTTGGGGGCTAAAAATTGTTATAAGTAGCTCATTTGTAGCCAATTTAGCTTCTGTGTCCCCGTTTTTGCCCCTTGTGATACCTCCTGTTTTGGTCGCAGTGGTGTAAAGTTTTATAAAAATACCTTCCGCCATGAGGGCCGTTACCGGCTGAAGATGCAAGATGCTGACTATGAGTATATTTTTATCGGGCAGTCGGGTGGCGACCCTCTCTCGCGAGTTAAGGGCCGTCTTTAGTAATCTAAAGATTGGTCTTTTCATTCTTTGTTGTTTTGTTTTTCACCGTAATGGTTACTCCAGATGTCGGGATACAGCTCCTTGTAACTGTCGGAGTCCTGCAGCCCCCTGTTGCTATGCCCGTGGGTAAAGCCATAATTGCCACCTTTGCAAAATAAAATGTGAATGGCTTGGTGGGTATTTGCTTTTTCCATATCTTTGCATAATATAGGCGGCGCCTCGGCCATTCGAGCGAGCTTGATAGCCTCAGTTTGCGCTCTCTTTGCAGAAGAGAGGCATCGCCTCGGCCATCAGGGCAAGCTCTATGGCGTTAGCGGGGCTCTCCGCCACCTCTGCCAGGGTAGGGGAGGGGACTGTGATAATCAGAATGAATGAAAACCAGAAAATACGGATAATGAGAAAAATTTTATTAGGAGCCATCATGGTGATAGGAGCCATGATGAGCATGTCAGGATGCAAGGTGGCATCGGGGGCAGGTGCTTCTGACTCGCTGCTTACGGATAGTGTCAAGTTCCAGCAGACCGATGATGAGCTGAGTTGTGTAATCTGCGCCGATGTGCCCACGGGCACCGACTCCATGGCTGTGGGCGTGCGTACCTTTATCAACGCCATGTTAGACAGTATGTCGTTTGCTACCGCGTTTAGCAATGCGCCAGGCCCGGCTTATAGCGGCGACCCGACCGACGGTCAGGCTATGGTACGCTACTATGGGCAACAGGGAGTAGACTCGCTGCGAGCCATGGACCACACATTTGCCATGGCACCCTTCTCGTACACGGCATCGGTACGCAAGGTGGCCGATACGCCCCGCTATGTAACCTATACTGCCGAGAATTACGTCTTCCTGGGTGGCGCGCATGGCGCGGCGGCATCCTATACGTACAATATACTGAAGCCGTCGGGCCGCGTGCTGGCAGCCACGGTAGATACGGCACAGGCGAGGAAGATGCAGCCGCTGCTGGCCCAGGGCGTGGCCGACTATGTCACCGCGCAGGGCCAGAAGGTAACAGCCAAGGAGGTGCTCAGCCTGCTCTTCATAGACAATGGCATCATCCCCCTGCCCAAGTGTCCCCCCTATCTTACTCCAACGGGTCTGTGCTTTATCTATCAGCAGTACGAGATAGGCCCTTACGCCATGGGCATGGTTACCTTTACCCTGCCTTACGACAAGGTGAAGTCCTACATGACCCCCGAGGCCCTGCAACTGGTGGGTGGCGCTCAGTAAGCGGCAGAAAGGCACTCGCGGTGATGGACACCAAGGTGGGAAATCAGTCTACGACACGTAGCTGGTTTCCCACCTTTTGCATGGTGTGTGCGCTGGATAGGTGTGCGTGCGCCTCGGCCTCGGTTATACGGTACACCCGCAGCGAGCGCGACCGTGGGTATCGGCTGAAGAAAGGGTCGTCAGACTGATACCACTGGCAACTACTTACACCCGGTGCGCGCTGCAGCTGTTGCCATATATCGCCGATGCGGGTGAGGGCGGGGCAGATGACACCCAGAGACCCCGAGCTAAAACGGATGAGGCAGAGTACCTGCCAGCGGTGGCTCTGCGGACTGTCGTCGGTGGGATGGGCCGCGCGGCTGCTTACGCTGATGGCCCGGCCGTACTGGCGGTTGATGCGGTCCATGATATGGCGGAAGTGGGCACCGTGGGCACTGGTGTCGCGTATGCCGTTGACCATAATATAATAATGTATCATCTCGTGCAGTATCACGTCCTCTACCTCGCGCGGGGCCAACTGGTATCGGGTGTTGATGGTAAGTATATACCGGGCCTTCCGGCGTCCCCACGGGGCCGGCTGCAGTTGGCGCCGCATCTGTCCTAAGTATGTCTTCACGTTCGACAGGCGGAAGACGGGTTGGGGCAGGCAACCGTCAAAGCACAGGCGGTTGAACTCGTCAAACCGGTTCTTGATATATTCAGTACTGATGTCCATAATGCTGATGGTGGGTGCCGCCGGTATGGGTAGTGGGATGGGCCGGGGCACTCTGTGGGTGCAAAATTACGGAGATTATCAGGTCTGGCCAAGCCGCGCGTGCATTTTCTTCGGGTGCTAACCTCATCTTTTTGGCCCGTTGTGTCCATGATGTGACGTAAAAGCACTAACTTTGTTAGGCCAATGGAACGCAAGATAATACATGTAGATATGGATGCCTTCTTTGCAGCGGTCGAGCAGCGCGACGACGCCTCGCTCCGCGGCAAGCCCGTCGCCGTGGGGTTCGACGGCGAGCGTGGCGTGGTCAGCACGGCCAGCTACGAGGCCCGCCGCTACGGCGTACACTCGGCCCAGTCGATACTGTTGGCCAAGCGTCTGTGCCCGGGGCTTATCATAGTGCCCACGCGCCATGACTACTATGCCCAGATATCGGCCCAGATACATGCCATCTTCGAGCGATACACCGACCAGATAGAGCCCCTGTCTATCGACGAGGCGTTCCTGGACGTAACCCATAACAAGAAAGGCATCGGCCTGGCTGTAGACATAGCCCGCGAAATCAAGGAGAGCATACGCGCCGAACTGCACTTGACCGCCTCGGCCGGCGTGTCGTACAATAAGTTTCTGGCCAAGGTGGCCAGCGACTACCGCAAGCCCGACGGACTCTGCGTGATACACCCCGACCGCGCGCTCGACTTCATAGCCCGGCTGCCCATCGAAGACTTCTGGGGCGTGGGCCCCAAGACTGCCGCGCGCATGCACCGCATGGGCATATTTACCGGCATCCAGCTGCGCGAGGTGTCGTGTACCCACCTGGAAGAGGTGTTTGGCAAGGCCGGGCGTATATACTATGACTTCGCCAGGGGCGTAGACCTGCGCCCCGTGGTTACCGACTATGCCAGGAAGTCGGTGGGCTGCGAGCGCACCTTCATGCAGGACATAGCTCTGCGCTCTACGCTCATCATCGAGCTCTACCACATAGTGCTCGAACTGGTGGGCCGCATACACGAGGCCCGTTTCGAGGGCAAGACCCTTACGCTGAAGGTCAAGTATGCCGACTTCAGTGTGGTAAGCAAGCGCGCCACGTCGGCCGCCATGCTTACCTCCAAGACCGCCATCCTGCCGCTGGCCAAGCGCCTGCTGGGCCAGGTGGCGTACTCGGCCGTCAGGCCCATACGGCTGTTGGGACTGGCCGTGTCCAATCCCCTCAGCGAGTCCGACCTGCGCGCCCATCCCGAGTGGATAGAGGGCGAGCTGGAGTTTGAAGAGCCGTGAGTGGCAGGACTATGTGCCCAGCGGCCCAGCCATGGCCGGCAGGGTGTGTGGGGCTAAAAAAAACACGGTCCAGGCAGCGATATTTTCCGCCCTTACTTCTTTTATATCTCAGATTTGATGTAATTTTGCACTCATAATTATATATCATCAGGTTAATATGAAAAAGATACTCGTAGCAGTCCTGCTGATTTCGCTCAGTCTCTCGGCCATGGCCCAGAGCGAAATAAGCCTCCCCGTTCCTAACAAGAAAGTCAAGATGACCCTGTTTGAGTCGCTGCAACAGCGCCACTCGGTGCGCAGCTATCAGTCTACGCCCGTGGGCTTGCCCCTGCTGTCGCAGCTGCTGTGGGCCGCCTGTGGCTACAACCGCCCCGCCCAGCAGCTGTCTACCGCCCCCTCGGCCCTCAATGCCCAGGATATAGATGTCTATGTAGTAAGGGCCGATGGCGCCTACCGCTTTGACCGCCTGGCCAACCGCCTGGTACGCGTATCGGCAGCCGACCTGCGCCCCATGGTGGCCGGCCGTCAGACGGCAGTGGCTGCTGCCCCGCTGATGCTGGTACTGGTGAGCGACCGTGCCCGGTTTGCCAAGATAGACGATGACCAGGCTGCCACACGGATGGGCCTGGTAGATGCCGGCTACGTGTCGCAGAATATATGTCTGGCCTGTACGGCGCTGGGCCTGGCCACCGTGCCCCGGGCCACGATGGATGCCGAGGCCCTGCACGCAGCCTTAGGACTGGCTGCCACACAGGTGGCTCTGATAAATCATCCCGTGGGATGGGAGAGCAAGTAAGAAAGGCTATATATATAATAAGGTATAACACGCAAGACAACAATAAGGATGAAACAGACCAAGATAGTATGCTCGATAAGTGACCGGCGGTGCGACGTAGACTTTCTGCGCAAGCTGTTCTTCGCCGGCATGAATGTAGTACGTATGAACACCGCCCACGCCACCCCTGACGGCATACGTACCATTATACGCAACACGCGCGAGGTGTCGCCCCACCTGGCCCTGCTCATAGATACCAAGGGCCCCGAGGTCCGCACCACCAATGTGGCTGCCCCCATAAGCTACAAGCGGGGCGATGTGGTCAAGATATTTGGCCGCCCGGAGATGGACACCACCCACGACATCATCAACGTGACCTACCCGGACTTCACGAGAAGCGTGAGCGAGGGCGACCATGTCCTCTTTGACGACGGACTGCTCGATATGGTCGTCATGGAGCAGGTGGGCCCCATGCTGGTGGCCCAGGTGCAGAACGAGGGGGTGCTGGGTGCCCACAAGAGCGTCAACGTGCCGGGCGTACACATCGACTTGCCCGCGCTGACGGAGAAGGACAAGCGCAACATACACCTGGCCATCGACGAGGACATCGACTTCATCGCCCACTCCTTTGTGCGTAGCGCCGCCGATGTGCACGCCGTACAGCAGATACTCGATGAGCGCGGAAGCGACATCAAGATAATCTCGAAGATAGAGAACCAGGAGGGCGTGGACAACATAGACGAGATCATCGATGCCTCGTATGGCATCATGATAGCCCGTGGCGACCTGGGCATCGAGGTGCCCATCGAGCGGATACCCGGCATACAGCGCATGATAATCCGCAAGTGCGTGCTCAAGAAGAAGCCGGTCATCGTGGCCACGCAGATGCTGCACACAATGATAAACAACCCACGCCCCACCCGTGCCGAGGTGACCGATATAGCCAACGCCATCTACTACCGTACCGATGCGCTCATGCTGAGCGGCGAGACGGCCTCGGGCAAGTATCCACTGGAAGCCGTGAAGACCATGGCGGCCATAGCAGAGCAGGCTGAGAAGGACAAGATACGCGCCAACGATATAGAGGTACCTCTGAACGAGGACTGTACCCAGCGCGAGTTTCTGGCTCATGCTGCCATCGACTCCACGCGTAAGTTGGGCGTGGCCGGCATCATCACGGCCAGCGAGACGGGGCAGACGGCACGCGACATAGCCGCCTTCCGCGGCCCTACGCCGGTATTGGCCATCTGCTACAACAACGAGAAGACGCAGCGTTGGCTCAACCTGAGCTACGGTGTCATCCCCATCTATCAGAAGAAGCACGTCAGCTCGCTCTTCCTCTTTACGGCGGCCCTGCGCATGCTTTTGCAGAAGGGATACATCAAGAACGAGGACAAGATAGCTTATCTGGGTGGCAGCATCGGTGTCAACGGTGGGGCTACGTTCCTTGAGATAAACCGTGTGAGCCAGGTATTCGACAAGTCTTACGAGTTCCACCTGCCTGATATGGCTGAATAGGCGCAAGGCTGATTACCTCTAATTCGCAGGCTGCTGTCGTAAAGATTTTTCCGATAATGTATAAATATACATTTCGGGCGTTTCGGCATGTGCCAAGGGCGTTTTAGCCTTCTGTAATTAGCCTGTACGCTCACCGAGGGGGCGTCGGTGGCGAAAATGCCCATTTTCTGACGGCCCGAAAACGACTGTTTTTTGGCTCGCGATGGTCATTAGAATCGTAATGACCATCGCGAGCACTAAAATGACCATCGCGGCGACTCCCAAAATAGTCTTCGTAAGAACCGAAAATAGCGGTGAGAAAGGTGCGAAATACCTCCATTTTGTAAAATATTGCTACTTTTGCCCCCCTCGCGATGCTCCGAAAAGGCCCAGATGGCCCCAAAAACCGTCCTGGTTCGTTGAAAAAATCTGGAAATTGTGCCCCGTAAAATGGCCATTACGGCTGTATATTTATACAAAAACGCCACCTGTTTTGCATAAATATACAGTCGTGTGTAAAGGTTTTTCATTCTGTCGGCCATGGTTGCGACAGCGGTAGGGGTCATGGCGTTTCCCCTGGCGGCCACGGACTCAAGCCTGGAGCAACTGGGATGGCCGTTAGGCCGGATGTCCATAATAAAGGGGAACCCTTGGCGGGGCTCCCCTTTATTACATATATAGGTGGCGTGGTTACCGCCTACGTTTCTTAGAGAATAGCGGTTTGCCGCTAAACTTACGGTAAAGTTTCCAGCCGAGCAGGGCAGCATCGAACATGCCCGCTCCAGTAGAGAGCAGGCGGTTGATACGCCTTGACGGGGTGGCGTAAGCCTCGGGCTCGTCCTTGGCAAAGAGCTTCTCCCATAGTTCCTTAATGTGCTGGCCGTCGGCCTCTATCTCCTTGGCCAGTGCTTCGCGTCGGGCCCTTATCTCTGCGAGCGAGTTGTATGAAGCAGATGCGCTGTCGTTGGTCATAGCTTATTTCTCCATTAATATACTTGCCAGAAATCTTACCAAGGGGCGCTCTATCCATTGCTTGCGGAAAGCCAGGCACAACAGCAGAACCACGAAGTAGCAGCCCGCTACCGTGCCAAAGGCCATCGCCGTGCCCATGATGGGAGCGAGGGCATAAGCCACGGCAAACGACAGGTAGATGAGGGTAAGCATGAGCAGCACGGCTATGATGACGCTGATGGTGGCCACGGTAAGCAGCCGTACCACCTTGTCAACTACGTTGAGCTTGATGTACTCGCCGCGCAGGCCGATGTAGTGCTTGATAGCCTCGACCAGCTGTCCTATCGTCTCGATGTTTCTGTCATTGGAGAACATGCGCACCCGTGTTAGTCTATAGCGTCGCCAGCAGCGTCCTTGATGTCGTCAACCAGGTCCTCGACCTGCTTACGGCTCAGGTTGATGTCGTGCTTCTTGCAGAAGTCGTCAACGGCGCCCGAAATCTTCTTGCGGGTATCCTCGCCTTTCTCAGGAGCCAAAATCAAGCCTAAGGCGGCTCCGGCGAGAGCGCCTCCCAGGAATGCTCCAATGTAACCTAATGTTTTCATACGTCTTGTTTTTTAAAGAATTAATAATGTCTGTGGTGTTGGCAGCACCAATACCGATGGCAAATGTAAGAAAAGAAAATATAATGGCCATAAAAAAGTAGACATTTTTTGTTAAAAGCGTTGCTTTTGATGCTTTTAACAAATTTTATTCGGACAAACACACTTTTTGTGCAATATATTTTGTAATTTCGCAACAAATTCAAAGACAGTAATTAATCTCAAAATAGCTTACGCAATTATGAAAAAAAGTTTAGTAATGTGCGCGACACTCTGCGCAGCGCTGGTTATGGCAAGCTGTGGCTCAAGTAAGGATAGCGCATTCAAGAAGGCATACGACAAGGCAAGGGCCCAGGAGCAGCAGGTGGCTACCCAGCCCGAGACCCAGGCTCCGGTGGTGGCCCCCATCGTGGAGAAACCCGCTACGGAGACTACCGTGGTAGACAATGTGGACAACGCCAATGTGCGTACTGAGGATGTGACGCTCGTGAGCGGTGCCGGCCTGCAGAACTACAGCGTGGTCGTTGGCTCTTTCTCTCTGAAGGCTAACGCCGAGGGCTTGCAGAACACGCTCAAGGCTGCCGGTTATCAGGCTCAGATAGTCCTCAACCCTGCCCGTGGCATGTACCGTGTCGTGGCTACCACTTTTGCCGACAAGGCTGCTGCCGTACAGAGCCGCAACCAGTTCCGTGCAGGTAACTACCACGATGCCTGGCTTCTCTTCAAAAAGTAAGATATAGGATGCGTGTTCTTTCTGTCGATTATGGTAAGAAACGCACAGGAATAGCAGTGACCGACCCGTTGCAGATAATCGCCAACGGGCTGGCCACTGTTTCTACATCTCAGTTGTTCGACTTCCTGGAAACATACATCGCCCGCGAACCCGTAGAGCGTATCGTGGTGGGCAGGCCCATGCAGACTAATGGCGCCCCGAGCGAGAACCTGGCACGGGTGGAGCACTTTGTGGCTCAGTGGAGGAAGAGGCGCCCCGAGATACCTGTCGAATTTTATGACGAGAGGTTCACCTCGGTGCTGGCGCACCAGGCGATACTGGACAGTGGCATTCGCAAGAAAGCCCGGAGGGAGAACAAGGGGCTCGTTGACGAGATTAGCGCCACCATCATCCTGCGGGACTGGATGAACGCGCGTAAGTAGGTCCCGTACAGTTATAATTTTTTGTTTTTATGATATTACCTATTTATATATATGGGCAGCCTGTGCTTCGCAAGGTGGCCGAGGACATTACCCCTGAGTACCCCAACCTGAAGGAACTTGTCCAGAATATGTACGAGACCCTCGATGCGTCAGAGGGAATAGGGCTGGCGGCACCCCAGGTGGGCTTGGCCATTAGGCTGGTAGTGATAGACCTGGACGTGCTCAAAGAGGACTTGCCGGAGTACGCCAACTACCGCCATGCCTTTATCAACCCGCATATAGTGGAGTACGACGACGACTCTAAGAAGGAGGGTATGGAAGAGGGGTGCCTCAGTATTCCCGGCATCCACGAGTCTGTGGTTCGCCCTACGCGTATCCATGTAACTTATCTTGATGAGGACATGTGTCCCCATGACGAGTGGGTGGACGGTTACCTGGCCCGGGTGATGCAGCATGAGTTCGACCACCTGGAGGGGACGATGTTCGTAGACCGTCTGTCGCCACTGCGCAAGCAGCTGATACGAAGCAAGCTCAAGGCGCTTACCCAGGGCAAGTATCGGTGTGCCTACCGTACCAAGCCGGTACGGCGCTGAGTGGGCGCGGCCTCTATAACTGTTCCGGATAGAGGCCGGTATAGATAGGGACACCAATGTATGAAGGATAATGACAATGGCCATGATGTTACGGACAATGACGGGAGCGGCAGAAAGCATGCTGCGCGCGGGGCAGAGGGCCTGGGCCTGTGGCGTGCTTTGCGGTAAGCGACTGGCGGTGATATGGTTGCTGCTGTTGGCTGTCGGCTCACCTCTGCGGGCTCAGTATAACACCGACAGGCTGATGCTGAGTGGCGAGATAGCCCTGCACTACGAGGACTATGTACTCTCCATCCAATATTTTAACCAGGTAATAGTTCTCAAGCCATACCTGTACCGCCCGTGGCAGTACAGGGGGATAGCCAAATTCTGCCTGGAGGACTTCAGCGGAGCCGTACACGATGTGTCGCAGGCCATCAGGCTCAATCCGTATATCGACGGACTGTACGACCTAAGGGCCATCTCGCAGGTCAGGCAGAACAAGTACAGCGAGGCTATAGCCGACTACACCCAGGCCATACGTCTTAATCCCGACCAGCGTAACTACTGGTTTAACCGGGTGCTCTGCCGTATGAACAACAAGGACTACAGGCAGGCCCACCTGGACCTGGACACTATTGTCAGCAAGTGGTCCGGTTTTGCCAACGCCTACTCGCTTAACGCCGAGGTCTATCTCAAGGAGAAGGATACTGCCGAGGCGGCTAAATGGCTTGACCGGAGTCTGGCGATAGACCCCTACGACGGTGACTCGTGGTCTACACGCTCGTACATCAGTCTGGCACGGCACGAATGGCGGGATGCCGACAAGTTCCTGAGCAAGGCCATCCACCTGAAGCCCAAGGTGGCGGGCAACTATGTGAACCGCGCCTTGGCCCGTTATAACTATAACAATCTGCGGGGAGCCATGGCCGACTATGACATGGCGCTCGACCTGGACCCTAACAACTTTATCGCTCACTATAACCGTGGTCAGCTGCGTATGCAGTTGGGCGACGATAACCGTGCCATCTCCGACTTTGACTACGTTATCCACATGGAGCCCCATGACTACCTGGCCATCTTTAACCGTGCCCTGCTGCACGACCGGACGGGCAATCTGCGTGCTGCCATCCGCGATTACAGCACGGTGATAGCCCAGTTCCCTAATTTCTGGACCGGTCTGTCGTACCGGGCAAAGGCCTACCGTAGGCTCGGAATGACCGCCAAGGCCGAGATGGATGAGTTCCGCATCTTCAAGGCACAGATGAACAAGCACCTGGGCATCCAGCCGCGCTGGAGCAAGAACAAGCGCCGCGAAATGCGTAAGCGCAGCGAGATAGACCCTGAGAAGTACACCAGTCTGGTGGTGCCCGACGAGAATACTACGGGACAGGAGTACAAGAGCGCTTTCCGTGGCAAGGTGCAGAACCGGACGGTGGATGTGGAGTTTATGCCGATGTACGCCCTGTCGTTCTTCAAGTACAATAACGGAGTGAACTCATACCAGGCGTTTGACCGCGATGTCGAGGCGTTTAATACAGCGGCTGCACGCGAGGCTGCCGGGCATAAGATATATGTAACCTGCAATCCGCCCCAGCTAACCGAGGGCCAGTCGCAAGCCTTCTTCCACCTGGCCGACTCGCTTACGGCCATCATAGAGAAAGCACCCCGTGTGGCCGGGGTGCAGCGCCCGCTGATGCGCAGGGCAGTGGTCTACTCGGTGGTACAGGACTTTGATGCAGCCATCAGCGACCTGACGGTGGTGCTTCAGTCGGACACCACGTCGGTTATGGCCTATTGGCAGCGGGCCGTGTGCCAGCATCTCATCAACGAGTTTGACCGTACGCATGGCGTTCAGGTGGCCGACGCTGCCGCCCGCATGCTCCGCGTGAGGGTCGACCTGGACCACGCCATAGCCTTGGCCCCGCAGAACGCCTACCTATATTATGACCGGGCCAATCTCTATGCCTCGCAGGGCGAATACACCAATGCCATAGACGACTATACGCGGGCTATCAGCCTGGATGTCTATCTGGCTGAAGCCTACTTTAACCGTGGGGTGGCCTATGTGAAGAACGGCAACCGCTCGGCCGGCATCAGCGACCTGAGCCGCGCTGGCGAGTTGGGCATCTACAATGCCTATAGCGTCATCAAGCAGGTGTCTGCCAGCAAATAGAAACGCTAAAGACCTGCGCACCCATTCCCGTCGGTGTGGTTACGGGCAATGAAATAAGGGCAGTAATGAAAATTACTGTCCTTTTGTTATTTATTGTCAAAACAAAGTGTTACTTTTGCAGTGATTAAAATAAAACTAATTTGTATTATGGTTAAAATCACTTTTCCTGATGGCTCCGTGCGTGAATACGAGAACGGAGTAACGGGGTTACAAATCGCCGAGAGCATTTCGCCGGCTCTCGCTCGCAACGTTGTATCTTGCGGTGTCAATGGCGAAACAGTAGAGTTGAACCGCCCCATCAACGCCGACGCCTCTATCGCACTCTATAAGTTCGAGGACGAGGAAGGCAAGCACACTTTCTGGCACACGTCGGCCCACCTGCTGGCCGAGGCACTCCAGGAGCTCTATCCTGGTATCCAGTTCGGTTTCGGCCCTGCTGTCGAGAATGGTTTCTTCTATGATGTAATGCCTGCCGAGGGCCAGGTCATCTCCGAGAACGACTTCCCTAAGATAGAAGCGAAGATGCGCGAGCTGGCCAAGAAGAATGAGCCTGTGGTTCGCCGTGAGGTACCCAAGGCTGAGGCACTCAAGGAGTTTAAGGCTGCTGGCCAGAACTACAAGTGCGAACATATCGAGCAAGACCTTGAGGACGGCACCATTTCTACATACACCCAGGGCAATTTTACAGACCTCTGCCGTGGCCCTCACCTCCTCTCTACGGGCGAGATTAAGGCTATCAAGATTACCAGCGTCGCCGGTGCTTTCTGGCGTGGCGACGCCAAGCGCGAACAGATGACCCGTATCTATGGCATCAGTTTCCCCAAGAAGAAAATGCTCGACGAGTATCTTGTTATGCTCGAAGAGGCTAAGAAGCGCGACCACCGCAAGATCGGCAAGGAGATGGAGCTCTTCTTCTTCTCTGACCGTGTCGGCAAGGGTCTGCCCATGTGGCTCCCCAAGGGTACCGAGCTGCGACTTCGCCTGCAGGATATGCTCCGCAAGATACAGAAGCGTTTCGGTTACCAGGAGGTCATCACTCCCCACATCGGTTCCAAGAGCCTCTATGTCACCTCGGGTCACTATGCTCACTACGGCAAGGACAGCTTCCAGCCCATTCACACTCCAGAGGAAAACGAGGAGTATATGCTCAAGCCTATGAACTGTCCTCACCACTGCGAGGTGTTCGCCTGCAAGCCCCGCTCGTACAAGGATCTGCCCCTGCGCATAGCTGAGTTCGGAACCGTGTACCGTTACGAGAAGAGCGGCGAGCTTCACGGTCTTACACGTGTCCGCTCGTTCACCCAGGACGATGCTCACATCTTCTGCCGTCCTGACCAGGTAAAGGGCGAGTTCCTCCGCGTGATGGATATCATCCAGGCAGTGTTCAAGATATTCCAGTTTGACAACTTCGAGGCCCAGATTAGCCTCCGGGATCCTAAGGACAAGGAGAAATACATCGGTTCGGATGAAGTGTGGGAAGAGAGTGAGACCGCTATCAAGGAGGCGTGCGCCGAGAAGGGACTCGATGCCAAGATAGAGTATGGTGAGGCTGCTTTCTACGGGCCCAAGCTCGACTTTATGGTCAAGGATGCCATCGGACGCCGTTGGCAGTTGGGTACCATTCAGGTAGACTATAACTTGCCGGCCCGCTTCAAGCTCGAGTACACCGCCGAGGACAACACCAAGAAGACCCCGGTTATGGTTCACCGTGCCCCGTTTGGCTCGCTGGAGCGCTTTACCGCTGTGCTGATAGAACATACGGCTGGCCACTTCCCCCTGTGGCTCACACCCGACCAGGTGGCTATCCTGCCCATCTCGGAGAAGTACAATGACTATGCCCGAAAGGTGTCCAAGTACCTGGGTAATAACAATGTACGTGCCATTATTGATGACCGTAATGAGAAGATAGGCCGCAAGATTCGTGATAACGAACTGAAGCGTACCCCGTACATGGTTATCGTGGGCGAGAAGGAAATGGAAGAGGGCCTTGTCAGCATGCGTAAGCAGGGTGGTGGCGAGCAGGCCACCATGTCTATGGAAGACTTTGCCAAGCGTATCAACGATGAGGTGGCCGAGCAGCTGAAGGCTACAGAGATAGAACCTCAGGACTAATATCGGTTCTGACTACAGATAGAGAGGGTAGGGCTGTGTGCTGATAGCATGGCCCTGCCTTTTTTACTTCATGGCAAAATAAGGTTCCCATGTCTCAGCTAATGTCCACGTTGTTTACCAAATTGGGCTTCATGGGTGTAATAATGGACGTAATAATGGATTGGGGCATGAAAAATAATCCGAATTATTCTTTGTTGGATGCCAATTATTTAGTACCTTTGCAGCCGCTAATTATAATATAGTTGAATGAAAAATGACAGAATGAAGAATCAGTACCGCGTGAACGAACAGATTCATGTCCGGGAAGTTCGTGTGGTAAGCAAAGGTGGTTCCGAGGTGATGCCTACCCGTAAAGCGATGGATATGGCACGCCAACAGGGCGTTGACCTTGTGGAAATTTCTCCCAATGCACAGCCCCCCGTCTGCCGTCTTATCGACTATTCAAAATTCCTCTATCAGCAGAAGAAGCGCCAGAAGGAAATGAAGCAGAAGCAGGTCAAGGTCGAAGTTAAAGAGATACGTTTTGGACCTCAGACTGATGAGCACGACTACCAGTTCAAACTCAAGCATGCTCAGGAGTTCCTGCTTGAAGGCAATAAGGTGCGCGCCTATGTCTTCTTCCGTGGCCGCTCCATTCTCTTCAAGGAGCAGGGTGAGGTTCTCCTCCTCCGTTTTGCCAACGACCTTGAGGAATATGGCAAGGTAGAGTCTATGCCGGCCCTGGAGGGTAAGAAGATGTTCCTCTATTTGGCCCCCAAGAAAGCCGGTGTGGCCAAGAAGAGTCAGCAGAAGCGCGACCGCGAGGCTGAAGAGGCTAAGGCCAACGAGGCTGTGGCTACAGAGAGCGCCCCGACCGACGGCGGACTTTTCGGTAACGCCAAGAATGGTGCCGAGGCCTTGCAGAAACTGAAGAAAGATTAAAACGTAGTGTGCGTAACGTCTTGGTATATACGTTACCACCTATCATAATAATAACAATTAAAATAACAGCAAAAATGCCAAAAGTAAAGACAAACTCCGGCGCAAAGAAGAGATTTACTTTCACCGGTACTGGAAAGATTAAGAGACATCACGCTTTCCACAGTCACATTCTGACTAAGAAGACAAAGAAACAGAAGAGAAATCTTGTTCACCAGACCATGGTTGACAACTCTAACCTGAAGCAGGTTCGTGACCTTCTCTGTCTCCGTTAACATTAACTTTTTAGTCGAACTATTAAAGAAAAGAAATTATGCCAAGATCAGTAAATCACGTTGCTTCTAAAGCAAAGAGAACAAGAATTCTGAAACTCACCAAGGGTTATTTCGGCGCACGGAAGAATGTTTGGACCGTAGCTAAGAACACCTGGGAGAAAGGTCTTACATACGCCTATCGCGACCGTCGTAACAAGAAGCGCACTTTCCGTGCACTTTGGATTCAGCGTATCAATGCTGCTGCTCGTCTGCAGGATATGAGCTATAGCCAGCTGATGGGTGCCCTGCACAAGGCTGGTATCGAGATTAACCGTAAGGTGCTCGCCGACCTCGCAGTAAACAACCCCGAGGCTTTCAAGGCTATCGTAGACAAGGTAAAGTAAATCGGCACAGGTAGCCAGGCTACCAACGCACTATAAACAATTAAGCGCGGAACCAACAGGTTTCGCGCTTAATTTGTTATTGAGGGTTCCTGTAATCGTGGGAGCCGTGGCGGGGCGTGCCATAGTTATCTCTGGGTGCGGGTAGAGGATTGCCAGGCTTCCCGGAGAGGCTCCGGGTTAGCCATTGATGGCTATGTCCTGTACTATCTCGCTCAGTGTGGGATGTATGTGTATCATGTCGGCCAGCTCAGATAGTGTTACGTCCTTGTTCATCAACGCGGCCACCTCCTGAACCATGTCGGCGGCATGGGCACCCAGTATGTGGCAGCCTATGATACGTCCGCCATCACCCGTAACTATCTTGGCCAGTCCGTCGGTTGCCTTCTCGGCCATGGCCTTGCCGTTGGCACGATAAAAACCCTTGTGGGTCTTATAGGCGATGCCGTTGGTCTTGCAGGCATCCTCTGTTATGCCTACCGAAGCCACTTCGGGCTGTGTAAACACGGCCGAAGGCATAATATCAAACCGTATGTGGTCGTGGCGGTTCAGTATATGGTTTACTGCGCGTATGCCCTGGAAAGTGGCAGCATGTGCCAGTAGGGCTTTGCCGTTAACATCGCCTATGGCGTAGATGCCATCGGCCGTGGTAAGCATGTTGTCATCGGTAATGATGCCGCGACGGTCAAACTCGATACCTACCTGCGTCAGTTCTTCTTCATCATAGTTGGGTTTGCGCCCTGTGGCCACTAACACGGCGTCAGCCTTTAGGTCGGCTATGGACTGTACGCTGTAGCCCATATTGAACTTGATGCCGTCTTTCTCCATCTTCTTGCGCAGGCGCTTGGCCAGGTCCTTGTCTATCATAGGCAGACACTCTTTCAAGAACTCATATACCTCGACCTCGACCCCCATCCGGCTGAAGATAGAGGCAAACTCCATACCTATGACACCTGCCCCCACGATGGCGAGCCGATGTGGAAGTGCCTTCAGCTGAAGCAGTTCGGTCGAAGTCATCACCTCGGGTCTGTCTATATCGCCGATGGGTGGCAACTTGGCGCTGCTGCCTGTGGCGATGATGATGTTCTCAGCCTCGTAGGTTTCGCCGTCGGCCTCTACCTGCTTGCCTCCGGCTAAGCGGGCATGTGCCTTGACCATGGTGATGTGTGGCTGACTCATCAGAACCTCTACACCCTGCCGGAGCTGTGCGCTCACCTCGTCCTTACGCTGCATGGCCGCCTCGAAACTGGTACCTTTGAGCGAGTCGTGAACCAGGCACTTGGTGGGGATGCACCCCACGTTCAGACAGGTACCGCCCGCCTGACGGTCTTCGAAGATGATGACCTCCAGGCCATTCTT
>CAKPRX010000022.1 GCA_934183135.1 uncultured Prevotella sp. | reverse complement strand
TATTATACGCAAAAAGAGGAATTTACTTAGCGTAAAATCCTCTTTCTTTCTGCCTTGAAAATTTGTTTCCTTGTGACTCGCATGGGGCTCGAACCCATGACCCCAACATTAAAAGTGTTGTGCTCTACCAGCTGAGCTAGCGAGTCGCTCTTGGCTCTCAATGGCTGAAAGCGAGTGCAAAATTACAGATTTTTTCGTTACCTTACAAATTATTCTGTACCTTTTTTCATTCTTCGTGCTGGTTTTCTTCTATTTGCGCGTGGCTCACCTTCTTTTCCTTGGTTACATAGCGCTGCCAGTAGGCTATGATGAGGGTGGTGAGGGGCAGGGCCACGATAAGGCCTATGAAGCCTAACAGGGCTCCCCATACTGACAGCGACAGTAGCAGGATGGCGGGGTTGAGGCCCATCGCCTTGCCCATTATCTTGGGCGTTACTATCATGTCCGTGATGACTTGTACTACGATGAAGAGGCCCACGGCCATACCGAAGACCAGCCAGAAGCTCTGCCCGGTATCTGCGGCCTTGAGCATGGCTAAAAAGGCTGTGGGAATGAGGGCAAAGGTGTGCAGATAGGGCACTAAGTCCATGATGCCGATAAGGATGCCCAGGCCGATGGCCATAGGGAAGTCCATAATGGAGAAACCTATGCAGAACATGAAGCCCATGCAGAGCGCCACCAGGCCCTGTCCGCGTATATAGTTGTTCAGCTCTCGTTCCACGTCCTTGGCCAGCTCATGCCAGAAAGGCCGGTTCTTTTTGGGGAATATGCGTATCCAGTTAGTGGTCAGAAACTCGTAGTCCATGAGTATGAAGAACATGTAGAGCAGGGTAATCATCGAGGCCACAATGCTGATGACGATGCTCGCTGTCTGTCCCACCAGGCTGAACACCTTGGGCATGGCCGTCTTCATGGCGTTAGAGAACTCATCGCTGTGAAAGAACCGCTCTACCTCGGCCTGGTTGTTCTCTACCCATGCCGATATGTAGGCCGTGAGGTCATTGGTGTGTGTGGTCTGGTGTACCCAGTGGCTCAGTATGGTGCCCACCTTCTGAAACTGTTCTATCATGGGTGGTATGATGAGATACACGATGCCGCCCACCACAGCCAGCACCAGCAACATGGTGATGAGGATGGCCAGCGCGCGGACCCTGACACCGAGATGGTACTGTACAAACTTGACGATGGGGTAGAGCAGGTAGGCGAAAAGCCATGCGATACAGAAGGGCAACAGTACGCCGCTCAGGTAGTTTACCAGCAGCAGTACGCCGATGACTATCAGTATCAGGCCGGTTCGGCGGATAAAGAGGTCGAAAGTTATTTCCCTGGGCATGGCTGTGTGGATGTCAGTTTTTCTTCCTCTAACGATTTCTGGTAGCAGTCGCGGCACAGGGGCTCGTATTCCTGTGCCTCGCCCAGCATTACTCGGCGGTCATTCTTGACCAGCCGGTGGCTCACATAGGCCAGCGCGCCACACTTGACACAGATGGCGTGTACCTTGGTAACCTCGTCGGCCACGGCGCACAGCGCGGGGATGGGCCCAAAGGGCACCCCCTGGAAGTCCATGTCCAGTCCGGCTATGATGACCCTCACTCCGCGGTTGGCCAGGCTGTTGCACACCTCGGTGAGGCCTGCGTCCAGGAACTGAGCCTCGTCTATGCCCACCACGTCTATGTCCTCGGCCAGAAGCAGTATCGAGGCCGACGTGTCTATGGGCGTGCTGGGTATGGCGTTATGGTCGTGGCTCACCACGTCCTCGTCCGAGTACCGGGTGTCTATGGCGGGCTTGAAAATCACCACCCGCTGCCGGGCGAACTTGGCCCGCTTCATTCTGCGTATCAGCTCCTCTGTCTTGCCAGAGAACATGGAGCCGCAAATCACCTCTATCCTGCCAGGGCGGTGACTCTCCCTGTATAAGTTCTCCATCATAATGGTACAAAAGTACGAAGACGATTTATACCAAGCAAAGAAAAAGGAGTTTTTTTTGGACCACGGCGCAATTTAACGTTTTTTCCTTTTTCGTAGACAACTTTTTAGACAATGTCATGGCCATTACCGATATTTTTATGTAAGTTTGCAACCATATATGGGCACATTATATATTATACCGACCCCTGTGGGCAATATGGAGGACATGACCATGCGCGCCATACGCATACTCCGCGAGGCCGACCTGGTGCTGGCTGAGGATACCCGGACATCGGGCAATCTGCTCAGACACTT
Organism: uncultured Prevotella sp.; assembly: GCA_934183135.1. Classification (GTDB taxonomy): domain Bacteria; phylum Bacteroidota; class Bacteroidia; order Bacteroidales; family Bacteroidaceae; genus Prevotella. The sequence continues at coordinate 24,907 of CAKPRX010000022.1, read as the reverse complement.
CGATATCAAGAACCACCTCGTGGCCCACCATAAGTTCAACGAGCACGGCACGTCGGCCGGCATCGTCGAGCGGCTCAGGGCTGGTCAGACCATAGCCCTGGTGAGCGATGCCGGCACCCCAGGCATCAGCGACCCTGGTTTCTATCTGGCCCGCGAGGCTGCCAACGCCGGTATCGAGGTGCAGTGCCTGCCTGGGGCCACGGCCTGCATACCTGCCATCGTGGCGTCAGGGCTGCCCTGCGACCGGTTCTGCTTCGAGGGCTTCCTGCCACAGAAGAAAGGGCGGCAGACACTACTCGAGTCGCTGCGCGAGGAGCCCCGGACGATGGTATTCTATGAGTCGCCCTACCGCGTGCTGAAAACGCTCCAGCAGATGGCCGAGGTGTTTGGCCCCGAGCGTCAGGTGAGCGTGGCCCGTGAAATCTCCAAGATACACGAGGAACACGTACGCGGCACCTTAGCCGAAGCTATCAGCCACTTTACTGACCATGCCCCGCGTGGCGAGTTCGTCATCGTGGTGGCTGGCAATAATAAGAAAACTAAAAAGGAAAAGTTATGAAACAGTTGACATTTCTTGCATGCCTCGCACTGGTAGTGCTGAGCGCGTGCTCGGAGAAGAAAACCACTCCGAACACAGCCAACATGGAACAGACCGACTCCCTGCAGCGCATCATTGCCCAGAGAGACAGTGAGATTAACGACATGATGGGAACGCTGAATGATATACAGGAGGGGTTCCGCGAGATCAATGAGGCAGAGAACCGCCTGAGCATAGCCAAGGACGGCGAGGGCGCCAACAGGGCTGTCCAGATCAGGGAGAATATTCGCTTCATAGCCAACACCATGGCCCGCAACCGCGAGCTGATGAAGCGCCTGCAGCAACAGCTGCGCGAGAGCCGTTTCAACGGCGACGAGCTCCGCAAGACTATCAGCAACCTTACTCAGCAGCTCGACGAGAAGGACCAGGAACTGCAGCGGCTCAAGGTCGAACTGGACTCTAAGGACATACACATAGCCGAGCTGGACGAGAAGATAACCAACCTGAACACCAATGTGGCTAATCTGCAGACCGAGACCCAGCAGAAGGCGCAGACCATCAGCAACCAGGACAAGCAGCTCAACACGGCGTGGTTTGTCTTCGGCACCAAGAAGGAGCTCAAGGAACAGCACATCCTGGTTAACGGCAACGTGCTTCAGTCCAACTTCAACAAGAGTTATTTCGCTAAGATTGACATCCGCATAGACAAGGAGATAAAACTCTACTCCAAGTCTGCCAAGGTGCTGACGATGCACCCGTCCAGCAGCTACACGCTTACGCGCGATGTCAACAAGCAGTATGTGCTGCGCATCACCAACCCGCAGCTCTTCTGGTCTACCAGCAAGTACCTGGTGGTACTGGTTAAGTAGGCTCCGGTCATCCCCATAACAGTACAGGCAGCTAACGCTGTGCCCCGTTGGGCCTTGCGTTAGCTGCCTGTATCGTTTATGTCCTGCGTGGTGGTTGCCCTATGTGCCTCCGGTCTCCGTTATGCCTATGCCGGCATGCTTAGGCAAACTGGTAGCCCAGTCCCGCGGTCGTCTCGCAGAAGTCCAGCAACTGCTTGCATATATTAATACTGTTCCTGGCGCGTAGGGTCACCTCGCCATACTGCGTGCCGTCGCACAGGCGCAGGCTGAGTTGCGTTGCACCGGGGTTCTCCTCGATAAGGGTCAGCAGCTCATTGGCCTGGGTCTCGTCTATCGAGGTGCTGTCTATCGTTATGGTCATGTTGTCAAAGCCCCTCCGCTTCACATCGTCCAAGAACTCTATGTTCAGTATGGACAGCCTGTAGTTGCCCGTTCCCCGGAACCGCTCTGTACACTGTCCGGTAATGCGTACGGTGTACTCGTGTTTGAGCATGCTGCTCCAGCGTGTCCATTCCTCGTCAAAGAGGGTGAACTCGCCCGTTCCGCTGTAGTCCTCGATGCTGACAATGCCAAAAGGCTTGTTGGTACGCGACGAGAAACGCTCCTTGACCTCGGTGATGATGCCGCCAAAGGTGACCTCCTGTACCCGGGCCAGGGCGTTATAGTCAGTGTCGCGCCCGCGGATGTCGGTACAGGGCGTATTACACAGGTGGGTGAGCACCACCTTGTAGTCGTCCAGCGGGTGAGCCGACAGGTAGATGCCCACCAGGTCGCGCTCTCGGTTCAGGCGTTCAAAGGTGTTCCACCGTTCGGGCTTCGACGGCATGGGGCGGGCTATCTCTACATCGCTGGCCCCGAAGAGCGAGTTGGCAGCCTCGGCCATGCTGGCCTGATAGCGCTGTCCATAGCGTACGATGGCATCCAGGAAACTATCGTCCTTGCCACAGGGAGCAAAGTACTGCTCGCGGTATAGCCCGAAGTTGTCAAAACCGCCACTATAAGCCAGACTTTCAAAGGCTTTGCGGTTCACGTTGCGGAAATCGACCCTCTCGGCGAAGTCGTAGATGTCCTTAAAGGGCCCATTCTTGTCGCGCTCGGCTATGATGGCTGCAGCCGCAGCCTCGCCCATACCCTTGATGGCCGCCAGGCCGAAACGTATCTCACCGCGCTGGTTCACACCGAAGTTCTCATAACTCTCGTTTACATCGGGGCCCAGCGTGGGCACGCCGTAGGTACGACACTCGTCCATGAGCTTGGTTATCTCCTTGATGTCGCTCTTGCGGCGAGTCATAATGGCTGCCATAAACTCGGCAGGATAGTGAGCCTTCATGTAGGCAGTCTGATAGGCCACCCACGAGTAGCAGGTGGCGTGCGACTTGTTGAACGCATACGAGGCAAACTTCTCCCAGTCGCCCCATATCTTCTCCAGAATCTTGGGGTCGTGGCCATTCTCCTGTCCCTGCTTGATAAACTTGGGCTTCATGGCGTCAACAATGGCCTTTTTCTTCTTACCCATGGCCTTACGCAGTGCGTCGCTCTCGCCGCGGGTGAAGTTGGCCAGTTGGCGCGACAGGAGCATCACCTGCTCCTGGTACACCGTGATGCCGTAGGTGTCTTTGAGATATTTCTCCATACAGGGAATGTCGTAAGTGACCAGCGAGGGGTCGTGCTTACGTTTGATGAAGTCGGGTATGTAGTCCATGGGCCCCGGGCGGTAGAGGGCGTTCATGGCGATGAGGTCTTCGAATACCGTGGGGTGTAGCTCGCGCAGATATTTCTGCATGCCCGGCGACTCGAACTGGAACGTTCCGATGGTGCGGCCTTCCTGGTAGAGCTTGTAGGTAAGCTCGTCGTCGATGGGTATGCGGTCTATGTCCACGTCTATGCCCATCGTCTGTTTCACGTTCTTCACCGCCTCCTTGAGCTCCGACAGCGTTTTCAGTCCCAGGAAGTCCATCTTGATAAGGCCGGTCGACTCGATGACATGGCCGTCGTACTGGGTAACGGCCGTCTTGAACTGCGGGAAGTCGGGGTCGTCGGCGGTAGACACGGGCACCCAGTCGCTGATGGGGTCGCGACAGATGATAAAACCGCAGGCGTGCAGTCCCACGCCACGCACGGTGCCCTCCAGCATCTTGGCGTATTTGATGGTGTTGCGCTCTTGCGGATTGTCTGAAGCCTCGGCGTCGCGCAGTTCCGGCGTCGCCTTGATGGCGTTGGTCAGGTTCATTTTCATGCCGTCGGGCAGACGGTCGGGGATGGCCTTGCACAGCGCGTTCGACTTGTCGAGCGGCAGCCGCTCCACGCGAGCCACGTCCTTGATAGAGTTCTTGGTCGCCATGGCCTGGTAGGTAATGATGTGGGCGCAGTTCTCATGCCCGTACTTGTCCATTACCCATCGCAGCACGCGGCCACGCCCGTCGTCGTCAAAGTCGGTGTCTATATCAGGCAGGTTTACACGGTCCGGGTTCAGAAAACGCTCAAACAGCAAGTCGTACTTCAGTGGGTCTATCTTGGTAATGCCTAAGCAGTAGGCCACCACGGAGCCTGCAGCCGAGCCACGGCCAGGGCCCACCCACACGCCCAGCTCCTGGCGGGCCGCGTTGATAAAGTCTGACACGATAAGGAAGTAGCCGGGGAAGCCCATGGTCTTCATCACGTGCAGCTCGAAGTTGATGTGCTCCCGCACGTTGTCGGGCAGCGGGTCGCCATAGAGTTCGCGCGCGCCCTTGTAGGCCAGGTGTGCCAGGTAGTCGGCCTCAAACTTGATACGGTATATCTTGTCGTAGCCGCCCAGCCGGTCTATCACCTTCTGCCCCTCCTCGGGGGGCAGGGTGTTCTCGCCCTTCTCGTCGCTGGTAAACTCGTGGAAGAGCTGTTCCTCAGTAAACTTGTGGCGCCACTCTTCCTCGGTGCCGAAACTCTCGGGTATGGGGAAGAAAGGCATGATGGGGCCATGGTCTATGCTGTATATCTCCACCTTGTCCAGTATCTCGGTGGTATTGGCCAATGCCTCAGGTATATCGGCAAACACCTCGTTCATCTCGGCCCGCGTCTTGAACCATTCCTGCTTGGAGTAGCGCATGCGGTTGGGGTCGTCCAGGTCCTTGCCGGTGGCCAGGCACAGCAGGTGGTCGTGAGCCTCGGCCGTATCCTTGTCCTCGAAGTGACAGTCGTTGGTACACACCAGCTTGATGCCGTATTCGCGGGCAAACTGGATAAGCACCTTGTTGGCCTTCTGCTGGAGGGGGAACGTCTCGCGGTTGGCCAGCACGTTGGGGTCCTTTACCTCGTGGCGCTGCAGCTCCAGGTAGTAGTCGTCGCCAAACACCCGGTGGTACCACTGGCAAGCCTCGCGCGCGCCGTCCATGTCGCCCTTGAGTATCTTGGCCGGAACCTCGCCGGCGATACAGGCCGAGCATACGATGAGGTCTTCGTGATATTTCTCCAGGTCGGCCCGGTCGGTACGCGGGCGATAGTAGTAGCCGTCGGTCCAGGCTCGCGACACCAGCTTGATAAGGTTCTTGTAGCCATGGTAGTTCTTGGCCAGGACTATCAGGTGGTAACCGCTGTTGTCGCCGTTCTCCTTGACCTTGTCCTCTTTGCGATGGCGGGCCACGTACATCTCGCAGCCCAGGATAGGCTTGAAAGGCTCCAGCCCCTCTTTGGCGCGTTTCTTGTTGATGCCGGCACAGTAGTCGGCCAGTTCCTTCACGCCGTACATTACTCCGTGGTCGGTAAGGGCCATGCCGCGCATGCCGTCAGCGATAGCCTTGTCTACGAGATGGGGAACCTTGGACTGTCCGTCAAGAATAGAGTAATGGGTGTGTACGTGCAGGTGAACGAAATCTTCCATAATGGCGCGAAAAACATATTTTTGGCTGTCAAAGTTACAGATAATTAGCGACATGTCCAAAAAAAAATCTGCCATTATTTGCGACATAACTACAATTAGTGTAACTTTGCACCTAATATATATACCGTCTATTATGGGCAACAGAATTAAGAAGCTAAAGAAAATAAGAATACACCGCGAGGGAACCGACACAATCATATACGGATTTATCATTATAGCCGCCGTGGCGCTTCTGCTGCACAGAGCCTTTGACACCAAGATACCGTTTTGGACTTTTCTTGTGGTGTTCGGCGCTGTCTATGCCGTAATACTCAACTTCTTCAGATGTCCCATCCGCTACTTCAACAGTGAGGGCACCGCCAGGTTGGTGGTGGCTCCGGCCGATGGCAAGATAGTCGTTATCGAGGAGGTCGAGGAGAATGAGTACTTCCATGACCGCCGCCTGATGGTGTCTATCTTCATGAGCCTGTTCAATGTACACGCCAACTGGTTCCCGGTCGACGGCAAGGTCAAGTTCGTACACCACCAGAACGGCAACTACCACAAGGCATGGCTGCCCAAGGCCAGCGAGGAGAACGAGCATGCCGATATAATGATAACCACCCCCGAGGGCACCGACATACTGTGCCGGCAGATAGCCGGAGCCGTGGCCCGGCGTATAGTGACCTATGCCAAGGAGGGCGAAGAGTGCTTCATCGACGAGCACTTGGGCTTTATCAAGTTCGGGTCGCGCGTGGATGTCTACCTGCCCCTCGGCACCGAGATATGTGTCAAGATGGGCCAGTCTACCACAGGCGACCAGACCGTGATAGCCAAATTAAAAGATTGACGGATAATGATACGAGCCATTAAGAGAAACATCCCAAATACCATCACCTGCTGCAACCTGGTGTCGGGCTGCGTAGCCGTAACCTATGCCCTTGCCGGCAATCCCCAGATGGCGCTGCTGTGGATAGTGATGGGCGCCGTGTTCGACTTCTTTGACGGCATGAGCGCCCGGTTGCTCCACGTGTCGTCGCCCATAGGCAAGGAGCTCGACTCGCTGGCCGACGACATCACCTTTGGCGTGGCCCCGTCGGCCATCATATTCAATGAACTTTATATCCTCGAGTACCCGGCCCTGCTGGCACCCCTGCGCGATGTGCTGCCTTATGCGGCCTTTGTCATGGCGGCCTTCTCGGCCCTCCGGCTGGCCAAGTTCAATCTGGACGAGCGCCAGACCATGGGGTTCATAGGCTTGCCCACGCCAGCCAATGCTCTGTTCTGGGGTGCCTTTGTCATAGGCTGTGCCGACCGTATCGAGAGCACCCCCTGGGGGCTTCCCCTCCTGCTGGTCATGGTGGCTGTAAGTTGCTGGCTGCTCGTGGCCGAGATACCCATGTTCGCCCTCAAGTTCAAGCACTGGGGCTGGCAGGGCAATCAGCTCAAGTACATATTTATTCTCTGCTGCATCCCCCTCCTGTTGCTGTTCCAGGTGTTGGGCATAGCCCTTGCTATAGCCTGGTACATCATCCTGTCGTTATACAGCAATCTAACCAAAGCTGACAAGCCATGATTTTTATTAAACTGATAGCCATTGTCTTTCTGATAGGCATCATAACCGTCCTCGTAACGGGCGTCAAGCTCCTGTGGCGGCTGCGCAGTTTTATGGATGGCCTCAAGAATCCTGCCGCCGGTGCCTCGCGCCAGCGTGGTTCGGCCAACCCCGCACGTGGCCGTGAGGGGGTCATAGACAACCGCGACCCACAGAAAGCCCGTCAGAAGATATTCTCTAAGGATGATGGCGAATATGTAGATTATACGGTCGAGGACGACGAGCCTAAGCGCTCGTAGGTAGCTGTCTGTATTCTTCCGCGTTCTTTGGAAGAGGTGGGCTGGCCGTCCGCTTAGCCCATGATGGTTGGGGCTGTGGCTTTCATGTAAAATGCCACAGCCCCAATCGTGGTTATAGCCATGGTGTGAATGGTGAAAAACCTTTACACGCGACTGTATATTTATGCAAAACGAGAGACCATAATGTATAAATATACAGTCGTAACGCCCGTTTTATAGGGCGTAATTTCCGGATTTTTTCAACTAACCAGGACGATTTTCGGGGCCGTCGGGGGTGTCTTGGGGCACTGCGAGGGGCGTAAAAGTAACAACCTTTTACAAAACAGGGATATTTGGTGTCTTTTTCGCCGCTATTTTCGGCGCTGGCAGAGTTGACTTTTGGAGTCGCCGCGATGGTCATTTTTTTGCTCGCGATGGTCATTACGATTCTAATGACCATCGCGAGCACTAAAATGACGGTTTCCGAGTGGTCTGAAAATTGCCTTTTTCGCCACCGCTGTCCCCTCGGCGAGCATACAGGCAAACCACAGAAGGGCGAAAAGCCCTTGCCCGACGCCGGAACGACAGAACTGTATATTTATACATTTTCAGAAAAAACTTTACGATACAGGACGGCGGGTCAAGGCCAAGAAATAAAAGGGTAAAAAGTGAGTCCTCCATTTGTGGTGGCCGCCGAGGCTCGCCTGGGGGCCAATCGCGGATGTCGGCCGCCCCCTCCCTTGGTGGGGTAGGGGTATAAGCTTAAACGACGATGACCGCTACTGTATGGGTGGCGGTCATCGTCGTTTGTGGGGTTAACCCTATGTGAATTCTTGCGGAGCCCGCCGCCTGGGGCGTGTGGGTGGCAGGCTTGCGGGTGGCAGTGCTTACCAGATGTGGGCCCGCTTGTCGGGAGCCAGGTAGAGCTTGTCGCCAGGCTTGATGCCGAACGCTGTGTACCAGCCGTCTATGTGGGGCAGGGCAGCGTTGACGCGCTGCTGGTTGGGCGAGTGTACATCGCTGTTAACCAGATAAGCTACAAACTGCGGGGCAGTGTTGCTGGCCCAGATGCGACCATAGGAGAGGAAGAAACGCTGGCCGGGGCCGAAGCCGTCCTTGTCGCCTAAGGGCTGTAGCTTCATGGCGTTCTGCAGGGCACGGTAAGCCACGTTGATACCTCCGTTGTCGCCTATGTTCTCGCCCAGGGTCTTCTTGCCGTCGACCTTCAGACCCGGCTGCACCTCCTGCGCGCTGAACCAGTCGGCCAGCACCTTGGTACGCAGGTCGTAGTTGGCCTTGTCCTCGGCCGTCCACCAGTTGCTCAGGTTACCGTCCTTGTCATACTGGCATCCCTGGTCGTCAAAGCCATGGCTCATCTCGTGGCCTATGATAGTGCCAATGGCGCCGTAGTTGGCAGCATCGTCAACGTTGGGGTCGAAGAAAGGCGCCTGTAGGATGGCAGCCGGGAAGTTGATGCTGTTGTAGCTGGGGGCGTAGAAAGCGTTAACCACCTGAGGGTTGCAGGCCATCACGGTCTTGTCAACCTTCTTGCCCCACTTCTTCTCCAGGTTGCGGCGGCGCAGGGCAGGTATTATCTCGTCGTAGTTGGCCCGCAGGCTCTTGCTCTCGTCTATCTGTACGTACTCCTCCATGTTCTGCCACTTGTCTGGGTAGCCTATGTTGATGCGCATGCTGCGCAGTTTCTCGATGGCCTTGGCCTTGGTGGCCGGTGTCATCCACGTGTTCTCCCCGATGCGCTGGGCGAAGGCGTCCTGCAGGTGGTGTACCATGTCTACCACCCGTTTCTTGCTGCTCTCGGGGAAGTACTTGGCCACATACAGCTTGCCGATAGACTCGCCCATGAGTCCCTGGATGAATGATATGCCCCGCTTCCACCGTGGCTGCTGCTCCTTGATGCCGTAGACAGCCTTGACGTACTCGAAGCGGCGGTTGCCGAAGTCGTCCGACAGCAGGCCGACCGACGAGCTGATGACGCTGGCCTCCATGTATGCCTTCAGGGCGAACAGGTCGGCTGTGGCCAGTATCTTCTCCACCTCGTGTATAGGCTCGGGCTGACCCACGTCTACCGTGTCTATGTCCGTGGGGTAGCCATACTGCCGGTGGGCCTCCATCCAGTCTATGCCCGGGTAGTCGCGCAGCAGCTCAGCCCAGCTCATCTTGTGTATATTGGCCTTCGGGTCGCGGCTCTTTACCTGGTCGTAGCTCTTCTGGGCTATCTGGTTCTCTATGGCAAAGGCAGCCTGCATCTTCTGCTCGGCCAGGGCGTCGCTGTTGCCCACCATCTTGAAGTAGTCTTTCATCAGACTCTTGTAGGCAGCCATCACCGCCTGTTGTTGCGGGTTCGGATGCGTGTAGTATTCGGGGTCCAGCCCGATGCCGCCCTGGCCTACGCCGAAGAGGTAGTTGTCCGAGTTGACGGCATCCTGGCCCATGCCGAACCAGAAGGGCATGGTGCCGTAGCCCTTGGCGGCCAGCTCGTACATCACGTGCTGTACCTGCTTGCGGTCGCTGATGGCGGCCACCTTGGCCAGGGCCGGCCTGATGGGGTCGAAGCCCATCCGGTTGCGGCTCACGCTGTCCATGTACATGCGGTACAGCGCGCCTATCTTCTGGCCCACCGTTCCCTGCGGCAGGCGTTTGGCGGCATACTCCTTGACCAGCTCGCGTATGCGGTCGTTGTTCTGCTCTTCCAGGTCGGTAAACGAGCCGTTCATGGGGTGTACGGCGTCCAGAGGGTGTGCCTTGAGCCAGCCGCCAGCGGCATACTGGTAGAAGTCGTCGCCCGGCTTTACGGCCGGGTTCATGTTGGCCTTGTCTATGCCGCTTGTGAGCGACTGGGCCTGGGCTATGCCCGTGATGGTCAGAGCCATCAGCAGTAATCTGATTTTCATGCGATTTTGTATTTTTAGTTGTTTCTGTATTTACACGGATTGTCTCCTTGCCCGGCGCGTCATCCCCTGTCGCTGTCGGGCACGTATTCCAGTATGTCGCCGGGCTGGCAGTTTAGCGCCTGGCATATCGCCTCTAACGTCGAGAACCTTATGGCCTTGGCCTTGCCCGTCTTCAGTATCGACAGGTTGGCCGGGGTGATGCCCACCCGTTCGGCCAGCTCGCCCGATGACATCTTGCGCTGCGCCATTACTACGTCTACATTTACTATGATAGCCATGTCCTGTGTGGTTTTGTCAGATGGTCAGTTCGTTTTCTTCCTTCATGCGCTGGCCCACGGCAAAGAGCTGACTCACCACCAGCAGGCCGATGCCCGATACCAGCAACATGGGGTCGGTGTCCATGGACGGGCTTACCTGGTAGCCCTCGTAGCTTATGGCCGGCGGCAGCGTGAGGAGCTGGAATATCCATTCGCTTGCGTACTGGCCTATGAGCAGCCAGCCCATGAGGCGTAGCCGCCGGGTGGTCGATGTGTCGAAGTCGTCGCCGCGGTTCACGGCCAGCACCAGGCGTACGAACACCACCCAGAAGGCTATGAAGCACACTGGGATAAGGGCTATTACCACCAGCTTGCCCACTATCACTGGCAGGCTCTCGGTGGGGCGCTCCTTGGTAGATACCCAGGCCATGGCCTGGCTTACCCGCAGCGAGTCGGTCTTGCCTGTGGCAGTGTTGGTAAGGGCCAGCTCGCACCGCCTGGGGTCGTTGGCCTGTAGGGTTAGCTCGTATGCCTCGTAGTTGGCAGTTCCGGCACTGCGCTGCATTTCGATGGTGGCGTCTTTCCACCCCTGGCTGAAGCCCGTGGCAAACTTCTGGGCAGCCGTGAAGAGAGAGAAAGCCACGGCTGCCAGAAGTAAGATGCAATAGAGATTGAACTTGCGTTTAGTGGTCATTATTTCTTGTTTAATGATATTCTTTTATCGTTTATCGATAATGCAAAGGTACGTATTGTTTTTCTTCTGACCAAGAAAAACAGTAAAAAAATATCGAAAAACGATAAATCTTAACAACCTCAGCCTTTAGTAGAGGCATCGTGCGGGTTTCTGATATGATTATCGCCTTTAGGTATCGGCTCATGGCCGCCTGGCTCACCTGTCCCACGATAGTATAATATATATAAAGGTACGCGCGCGAGACTGGGACCAACAGCTGAACTGAAATAAAAGCTAAAAATTGCTTTGTAATCTCTCCGGCTTGCACTACCTTTGTAAATCGATAAGGTATGAGTATGGATACGACATTTATCATTAAGAATATGGTGTGCGACCGCTGCATAGCTTCCGTCACGGCCATCCTGCGCCAGGCCGGACTTGTCCCGCTGTCGGTCCAGTTGGGCTGCGTGCGGGTGCAGGGCGTTCCCACGGCAGCGGCCATGGACACGCTGCGCACGCTGTTGGCCCGTGAGGGATTTGAGCTGATAGACGAGCAGCGCCAGCAGACCGCCGAGCGCATCCGTACCGCCATTGTCCAGATGGTACACCACGGCCAGGAAGACCCCACTGTCAACCTGTCGGCCAACATCGTCCGCCTTACCCACTGCGACTACGCCTCGGCCAGCAGGGTGTTTTCCGAGGTTGCCGGTATCACCATAGAGCGCTACTATATCCATCAGCGCATAGAGCGTGTCAAGGAACTGCTGCAGTACGGACAGCTCACCCTGTCCGAGATAGCCCTGCAGATGCACTACTCGAGTACAGCCTATCTCAGCGCACAGTTCAAGAGCGTCACCGGACTGACCCCCACTCAGTACAAGGCCCTGCAGGCCCAGTCGCGGCAGGCCCTGGACCGGATATAGCCCCCTCGGCCTATAGCCGCGGCCCTCGTGGCCCTCGTAGCGAGGGCCATTGGTGGGCCTACGACCACCGTGGCAGAATGTTATAACCTTTTCGCAGAAAAACATAACGCCCTATCGGCCGATAGTGTGTACCTTTGCAGAAGATAGACAGAATGACAGAACAATGATGGAAACAAGGACAATAGCCGTGTTAGGCATGATGTGCGCCGGATGTGCCGCCAACGTAGAGCGGCGCCTCCGCGAGATAGACGGAGTGGTCCAGGCCAATGTAAACCTGGCCGCCCGCACGGTGCTGGTAACCTACGACCCCACCCGCACCTCGCCCCAGGCCATGAAAGAGGCCCTGAGCGGTGTGGGCTATGACATGGTCATCGAAGACGACCGCAATGTCGAACAGATAGAACGACGGGCCTATCGCCTGCTGCTGCGACGCATGGTGCTGGCCTGGGTGCTGGCCGTGCTCACCATGGCCATCAGCATGGGGTGGGTACACCTGGGCAGCGCCGACACGGCCAACCAGACCATGATGCTGCTGGCCGCCGCTGCCATGGTGTGGTGTGGCCGCCAGTTCTATACCTCGGCCTGGCGACAGCTTACCCACCATGCAGCCAACATGGACACCCTGGTGGCCATGAGCACCCTCATATCTTTCGCGTTCAGCGTGTTCAATACCTTCTGGGGCAGGAGCTTCTGGGCATCCGCCGGCCTGTCGTGGCACACCTACTATGATGCCACGGTGATGATACTGGCCTTTGTACTTACCGGCCGCCTGTTAGAGGAGCGGGCCAAGCGCAGCACGGCCACGGCCATACGGTCGCTGATGGAACTGGCCCCGCGCACCGCCCATGTGGTTACTGCCGACGGGGTTACCGACATACCCCTCACGGCCCTGCAGCCGGGCGACCTGATAGAGGTGCGTGCCGGCGAGAAGATGCCGGTAGACGGCAGTGTGGTGAGCTGGGGCACCGACGCGGCCTATGTCGATGAGAGCATGATAAGCGGCGAGCCCGAGCTGATAGAGAAGCATCCCGCCGACCGCGTGCTGGCCGGTACGATGGTGCGCCGGGGCGCCCTGCGCTTCAGGGCCGAGCAGGTGGGCAGCCACACCATGCTGGCCCACATCATACGCGCCGTGCAGCAGGCCCAGGGCTCCAAGGCACCCGTTCAGCGCGTGGTAGACCGCCTCGCGGCCATCTTCGTTCCTACCGTCTTCGGGCTGTCGCTCCTCACCCTGGTGCTCTGGCTGGTCCTGGGCGGCACCGCCCAGCTCCCCCGTGCCATCCTGTCGGCCGTGTCGGTACTGGTCATCGCCTGCCCGTGTGCCATGGGGCTGGCCACGCCTACCGCCCTCATGGTGGGCATAGGGCGTGCCGCCCAGGAAGGCATCCTGGTGCGCGACGCCACCGCCCTGGAGAACATGCGGCGCATAGATGCCATGGTGATAGACAAGACGGGTACCCTGACCCTGCCACGCGAGGGCGCCACAGCCGACATGGGCATCACCGAGCGCGAGTCGCTCAAGCCCCATGCCGCCGAGGCCATCGCCCGGTTGCAGCAGGCTGGCATAGCCGTCTACCTGATGAGCGGCGACCGCGACGAGGCCGTGAGCTACTGGGCCAGACAGGTGGGCATCGGCCACTGGAAGAGTAGGGTGCTGCCACAGGACAAGGAGAACCTGGTGCGGACGCTCCAGGGCCATGGCCACCGCGTGGCCATGGTGGGCGACGGCATCAATGACAGTCAGGCGCTGGCCGCCGCCGACGTGAGCATAGCCATGGGCCGTGGTACCGATGTGGCCATCGACGTGGCCCAGGTTACGCTGATGGGCACCGACCTGCGCCGCATAGCCGATGCCGTGACCCTGTCGCGCCAGACGGTGGGCATGATACACCAGAACCTCTTCTGGGCCTTCGTGTACAACGTGGTGTGCATACCGCTGGCTGCCGGAGCCCTCTATGCCGTTACCGATTTCCAGATAACCCCCATGTGGGCCAGCGCCCTCATGGCCATGAGCAGCGTGAGCGTGGTGCTCAACAGCCTGCGCCTCAAATGGGCGTAGGCCACGGCTGCCCTAACCGTGAAAATATCAAAAAAAATACCATTTGTTTTGAGTTATCTCCTTTTTGCGCTAACTTTGTAAACCATAGGTGCCATCCCAGGTTACCCGGGCCCTCGCGTGGCGTGTGCCTGTGGCGTCCCTGCCGGCCATAGGGCTACAGAGGCAGACCCTGGCAGCATGGTGAGTTACCTATATATATAACAAGGTGGACGATGGCCTCATGGGCCCATCCGTGACACCCCTGTAAAAAAGAAAAGATATGCGCAAAACGTTTCTGGCTCTATTGGCTGCCGTAACCCTGTTGGGCATGGCTGCCTGCTCGGACAAGGACGAGCCCACGACCCCTCCCACGAAGGAGGTAGACCAAGATGATGACAACACCACGGCCACGCTCGATGAGAACTATACCTACCGGCTGCCCGTGATATTCCATGTACTCTATAAGAACGCTGCCGACCCCAAGCAGTATGTCAGCGCCACGCGCCTGGCCACTATCTTGGAGCATGTAAACCTACTCTACCAGGGCGGCCTGTACAGCACCGACATAGGGAGCAGCGAGAATATCAGGGTCAACTTTGTCCTGGCCACCCACGACGAACAGGGCAACAAGCTCAGTACCCCCGGTGTGGAGTACGTCAAGTGGGACGGCACTTACCCTATCGACCCGAGCGACTTTATGGGCAATCACAAGGAGTATGTCAAGTACCTGTGGGAGCCCAACGACTTCATCAACGTGATGGTGTACAACTTTGCTACCGAGGCAGGCGACAATGGCACCACGCTGGGCATCAGCCATCTGCCCTTCGTGCTGACGGGCGTCAATGAGACCGACGGCCTGACCGCCCTGGAGGCTGCCAAGGCCAATATCACCAAGTCCAACCTCGGGTTTGCCTACTGCTCATCCATCAACAGCCTGTACCTGGACTACGAGAGCGACCGCTATGCCAACGAGGACCATACTATCAAGTCGGGCACCATCCAGCAGCTCATGTACGATGCCAATATCACCTTGGCCCATGAGCTGGGCCACTACCTGGGCTTGCTCCATGTCTTTGCCGAGCCTGCCGAGGGCGATACCGACCCTTGTCCGGACACCGACTATTGTACCGACACGCCTACCTACAACCGCACCGCCTACCTGGCCGACCTTACGGCCTATATTAACAGTGCCAAGGGCGGCAGCGTGTCGCTCAGCAGACTTACTGAGCGTACCGATGCCGAGGGCAACACCTTCAGAGCGACCAATCTCATGGACTACTCGTTTACCTACGGTTTCCAGTTTACTGCCCAGCAGAAGGCGCGTATGCGCAGGGTGCTGTACAACAGTCCGCTCATACCCGGCCCCAAGCAGCGGTTGCGTTCTGCCAGCAGGGCAGCCGCGCCCACGCCCGCCCCGCAGGGCATCGTAGACCTGCCCATACGTTATATGAAGTAGGCCGTGGCCCCCTGCCGCCCGTCGCGGTGGCATATAGACGCTGCAACATATATACCCTAACGATATACACGCTATGCAATACACTATACAGGCCCCGAGCCTGATAGACACCACTATAAATCTGCCTGCGTCCAAGAGCATCTGTAACCGGGCGCTCATTATCCAGGCACTTGCGGGCAGCACTATGCTGCCCGCCAACCTGTCAGACTGTGACGACACCCGCGTGATGGCCGCCGCCCTGCGCGACCTGCCCGAGGTAATAGACATAGGCGCCGCGGGTACCGCCATGCGCTTTATGGCCGCCTACCTGAGTGTAGGTACGGGCACCCACACGCTGACGGGTACCGAGCGTATGCGCCAGCGCCCCATAGGTGTGCTGGTCGATGCCCTGCGCCAGTTGGGCGCCCACATCGAGTACTTAGGAACCGAGGGCTTTCCACCGCTGCGTATCATGGGCCGTCCCTTGGCGGGCGGCACCCTGGAGGTGGCCGGCAATGTGAGCTCGCAGTACATCTCGGCCCTGCTGATGATAGGGCCCATGCTCAGACAGGGCCTCACGCTGAGGCTCACGGGCGACATCGTGTCGCGGCCCTACATAGACCTCACCCTGTGGACGATGACCGAGTTTGGCGCGCAGGCCGAGTGGAGCGACGTAGACACCATCAGCGTGGCCCCCATACCCTATACCCCCACCACGTATGCCGTGGAGAACGACTGGAGTGCCGCCTCGTACTGGTACGAGGTTGTGGCCCTGCTGAACAAGCCCGAGGCCCGTGTAGTGCTGTCTGGCCTGAGCGACGGGTCGCGTCAGGGCGACTCCGTGACCCGCTATATCGGTTCGCTGATGGGTGTCAAGACCACCTTTGACACCCTCGCCGACGGTAGGCAGCAGGTGGTGCTCGCCAGTCATGGCTGCACGCTCCCCCGGCTGGACTACGACTTTGTCAATTCGCCCGATTTGGCCCAGACATTCGTCGTGGCCTGTGCTGCTAAGGGCATCCCCTTCCACTTCACGGGGCTGGCCAGCCTGAAAATCAAGGAGACCGACCGCATAGAGGCCCTCAAGTGCGAGTTGCGCAAGTTGGGTGTACTGCTTACAGACCGCCATGGCAGCGAGCTGATATGGAATGGCGAGCGGTGCGCCCCCACCATGGAGCCCATAGATACCTACCAGGACCACCGCATGGCCATGGCCTTTGCCCCCGCAGCCCTGGCCATGGGCCCCGTCACCATTAACCATCCCGAGGTGGTGTCCAAGTCGTATCCCCACTACTGGGACGACCTGCGCAGGGCCGGATTTAAGATTACGCAGACCCCATGATATATCTGGTGCTGGCCCTGATAGCCTTAGGTGTGGTGGCAGCCCTTACCACGCTGCATGCCAAGGATGGCGGCGATGTGCAGCCCGTGCCCCAGCAACCCACCTGCGGCACCTGTACGGGTGGCGACAGTCGCTGTGAGCAAGACTGTATGCTGGAGGCGGCCACCCGCGAGATAGAATATTATGACGACGAGGAGCTGGACCGCTTCCGCGGCCGCCCTTCTGATGGTTATACCGATGATGAGGTGCAGGAGTTTGCCGACGTGCTCTACACCCTGCGCCCTGACGACGTGGCAGGATGGAGCCGCAGCCTGGTGCTGCGTGGCATTAACCTGCCCGACCCCCTCAAGGACGAGCTCATCATGCTGATAGACAGATAATGGATATATTGACGTACACCTTCTTCCAGAACGCCATTATCGGCTCCCTGCTGGCCAGCATCCTGTGCGGCATGGTGGGCACCTATATCGTAACGCGCCGCCTGGTGTTTATCAGTGGCGGCCTTACCCATGCCTCGTTTGGCGGTATTGGCCTGGGCGTTTACTTCGGATTCAGTCCGATACTCTCGGCGCTGCTCTTCTCCGTGGCCAGTGCCATGGGCGTACAGTGGCTGTCACACAAGGGCCACGTGCGCCAGGACTCGACTATCGCCTTTTTCTGGACGCTGGGCATGAGCGTGGGCATTATCTGCTGTTTTCTCTCCCCCGGTTTCATGCCCGACCTCAACTCGTATCTTTTCGGAAGCATATTGACCATCGGCACGGCCGACCTGGTGCTCCTGGGCACCCTCACACTGGTGGTGGGCATGCTCACGGTGGCCTTCTACCACAGCATAGTCAGCGTGGCGTTCGACCCCGTCTTCGCCCGCTCACGGCGGTTGCCCGTCAGTCTGATAGAGTACACTATGATGGCCCTCATCGCCATGACCATAGTGGCCACGCTGCGCTTGGTGGGTGTGGTGCTGGCCATCAGTCTGCTCACCATTCCCCAGATGACGGCCAATGTGTTTACCTATAGCTACAAGCGTATGATAGGGCTGAGCATCGTCATCGGCTGGATAGACTGCATGGCCGGGCTGGCGCTCTCGTATCTGCTCAATGTGCCCTCGGGAGCCTCCATTATCCTGGTGGCCGTAGTAGTCTATGCCCTGGCCCGCTGGGGACGTGCCGCCATGGTGGCCCTGCTGCGCCGGCGGGCCCTGCTGTGGGCGCTGGCAGTCCTGGCCCTCACGGGGTGCTCTACCCAGAAGAACACGTCGTCGTCGCGCTGGTGGCATGCCTTCAAGGCGCGCTACAACACTTACTATAACGGCTCTGTGGCCTACGTGGAAGGCTCCTTGGAGAAAGAGCGGGGCAACAAGGACAACTATACCGAGCTGATACCCCTCTACCCGGTGGGCAACAAGGCCAGTCGCGAGCTGGGCAAGTCTTACTACGAGACGGCGGTGACCAAGGCCGAGAAAGCCATACACCAGCACAGCATCAAGCGCCGTCCCGTATGGGACAAGCAGCGGCGCAAGACACCCCGCGACATCGAGTGGCTCAGCCGTCGCGAGTACAACCCCTTCCTCTGGAAAGCCTGGATGCTCATGGGCCGTGCCCAGTTTCACATGGGAGCCTTCGACGAGGCGGCCTCTACCTTCTCGTACATGAGCCGTCTCTATGCCACCCAGCCCGCTATCTACGGCAAGGCCCGGGCCTGGCTCGCCAAGTGCTACGCTGAGGGGGGCTGGCTCTACGATGCCGAGGACGTGATACGCAACATGGCCCGCGACTCTATGGACTGGCGCGCCGTCAAGGAGTGGGACTATGCCTATGCCGACTACTATCTCCGTACGGCCGACTACCACCGCGCCATACCCTATGTGCGCCGGGTGATACACCACGAGATGCGCCGTAAGCAGCGTGCCCGTGAGTGGTTCCTGCTGGGTCAGCTCTATGCCGCTGTGGGCCAGCCCGACTCGGCTTACCGCGCTTACCGCAGGGTGATAAGGCTCAACCCGCCTTACGAACTGGAGTTCAACGCGCGTATCGCACAGACCGAGGTGATGGCCAAGGGTCAGTCGCGACGTATGATAAGCAGGCTGCGCCGTATGGCAGCCTCGGACAACAACAAGGAATATCTCGACCAGGTATATTACGCCATCGGCAACATCTATCTGGCCGACCGCGACACCCTGCACGCCCTGTCGGCCTACGAGACGGGCAACCGCAAGGCCACCCGTAGCGGTGTCGAGAAAGGTGTGCTGCTCCTGCGTCTGGGCGACCTGTACTGGCAGCGCGAGAAGTTCTCGGATGCGCGCCGCTGCTATGGCGAGGCCATCGGACTGCTGGACCAGGACCGCCCCGACTACCGGCAGCTGTCTGAGCGGTCGCAGGTGCTGGACGAACTGGTGCCCCATACCGAGGCCGTGGCCCTGCAGGACTCGCTGCAGGCCCTGGCCCGCATGGGCGAGGCCGAGCGCAATGCCGCCATAGACCGCGTGATAGCGGCCCTGAAGAAGAAAGAGAAAGAGGAGCGTCGTGCCCAGCAGGAGAACGACGCCCAGGCCATGCAGAGCCAGAACGGGGGTGAGACGGGAATGGCCGGCAACCGCCGTGCCAACACCCAGCAGACCACCATGGGACAGCAGGGCAACGGCCAGTGGTACTTCTATAACCCCATGGCGGTGAGCCAGGGTAAGGCCACGTTCCAGAAACTCTGGGGCAAGCGCGAGAATGTGGACAACTGGCAACGGATAAACAAGACGGTGGTGTCGGCACCGGGCGACGAGCAGACCCTGACCCCACAGCAGGCCGACTCGGTGGCCCGCGAGGCTGCCCGCGCCGACTCTATTAAGGCTCAGCCCGACAGCGCCCAGAACGACCCCCATCGCCGCGAGTACTACCTCGCCCAGATACCATTTACCCCCGAACAGGTGGAGGAGAGCGACCAGCTTATCATGGACGGCCTCTTCCATGCGGGCGTCATCTTCAAGGACAAACTGGACAACCTACGGCTCAGCGAGAAGTACCTGTGCCGCCTGACAGACCATTATCCTACCTATGCGGGCATGGACGAGGCTTACTACCACCTCTACCTGCTCTATATGCGTCAGCAGCGGTCGGCCCAGGCGCAGCGATGCCTGGACAGCCTGAAGAGCCACTACGCGCAGAGCCAGTGGACAACGGTGCTGACCGACCCCTATTTTGCCGAGAACGCCCGGGTGGGCGTACACCTGGAAGACTCGCTCTACGCGGCTACCTACAACGCCTTCAAGGCCGACCGCATGGCCGAGGTGCGTACCAATACCGCTTTCTCGGCCCGCCGTTTCCCCCAGGGTGCCAATCGCGACAAGTTCCTGTTCATAGGAGCCTTGGCCAAGTTGAACGACGGTCAGCCAGACAGTTGTCTGGCCGACCTGCAGCGGGTGGTTAGCCAGTTTCCGGAAAGCGATATAAGTGCCCTGGCCGGCATGATTATCAACGGAGTGAAGGCGGGTCGCCGGCTGCGTAGCGACAAGTTTGACCTGGACGGCATGTGGGCGCAGCGAGCCGCCGTGCTGAGTGGCGCAGCGGCCGACTCTGTGCGCACGTTTACGCCCGACCGCACTGCTGAGTTCAAGTTCGTGCTGGTGTATGCCCCCGACTCTGTAAAGGTCAACCAGCTACTCTTCGAACTGGCCCGCTACAACTTTACCAACTTCATGGTGCGCAACTTTGAAATCTCCGTCAGCGACCACAGCGGTCTGCAGCACATGGAGGTGAGCGTTTTCCGCAACTATGATGAGGCCCTGCAGTATGCCCGCCAGCTCTACGCCCAGCATATCGTGCAGCGCTATCCCGGTTGCCGTTCGCTCGTCATCAGCAACGCCAACCTGGAACTTATAGGCCATCCCTATAGCTACGACGACTATGCCGCCTACTATGCCAAACACTTTGCCCCGCTGAAGGTGAGCACCTTCAGGCTGCTTACAGAGCCCGATGAGATAGTGACGCGCCCTGCCCCCGAGCCCTCGGTCGAGGAGATAGACCGTGCGCTCGACGATGGCATGCTGCTGGCCGAGCCCGAGGATGCCGGACAGCGCACGGGTGGCACCTATGTGGCTCCCGACGAGCCTGCCGCCACCACGCCGGCCGCCGGTACGCTGGTACCCACCGGGCAGACAGCTCCCACCGAACCGTCGGCCCCGGCAGGCAAAACCTTTGTGCCCGCCACACAGCCGGAGAGCACCCCGGCATCGCCCGGAGCCACCTCTGGCAAGCCCGGAATTACCGTTACACTTCCCGGAGCCACCACTACGGCGCCCGCGACCACTCCGGGCAAGACCGGGATACTCCTCCCGCCAGCCGAGACGGCCGCCCCCGCGGCCAAGCCCTCGGACACAGGCAAGGGTATCATCCTGCCCACCACCCAGCCCTCGGCTGCCGGTAAGACCACCGCGCGCCCCGCGGCCAAGACCCCCGCTACGGGTAAGGCATCCGCTGCCCCCACGGCCAAGCCCGCAGCCCCGGCGCCCCCTAAACCCGCGGTGAGCAAGACGGGTATCTACTTCCGTGACAAGACTACTCCGGCCCCGGCCGACACCCTCAAGGGCAAGGCCAAGAAAAAGGTGGCCCCGCCCAAGAAGAAGTTTGACTTAGAAGACGAGTACTACGACTTAGAGGGTTTCTAACCGTAGTATCCTAACCATAATATATATAGATACAGAGACAATGACTAACGGATTACTGCTTTGGGTCGACGACGAGATAGAACTCTTGCGGGCCCATATACTGTTCCTGGAGAAAAAAGGGTATGACGTGGTGACCGTAACCAATGGCAGCGACGCCATAGAGATGTGCAGCCAGCGCACCTTCGACCTGGTGCTGCTCGACGAGATGATGCCGGGACTCACCGGGCTGGAGACCCTGCAGCGTATCAAGGAGGTGAGTCCTGCCACGCCTGTGGTAATGGTTACCAAGAGCGAGGAGGAGGACATCATGGACCAGGCCATAGGGTCCAAGATAGCCGACTATCTCATCAAGCCCGTGAACCCGCACCAGATACTGCTCACCCTAAAGAAGAATATACACAGCCGGGAGATAGTGACCGAGGTGACGCAGACCGGGTACCAGCAGAATTATCAGAACCTGATGATGCAGATGATGGAGTGCCGCTCGGTGGCCGACTGGATGGACATGTACCGCCGGCTGACCCACTGGGAACTCGAGCTGAGCAGCGCGGACAGTACCATGACCGAGATGTTGCAGATGCAGAAGGAAGAGGCCAACCTGGGGTTTGCCAAGTTTGTCCGCCAGCATTACCTGGACTGGGTAAAGCCTGGCAATACGGACCGGCCGCTGATGAGTACCGATGTGATGAGCCGCCGCATCTTCCCCATGCTGGATGCGGGCGAACGGGTGTTCCTCATTGTGATAGACAACTTCCGCTATGACCAGTGGCGCATGCTGGCCCCGCAGATAGGCGATCTCTATGAGATAGACGAGGATATGTACACCAGCATACTGCCTACTGCCACGCAGTACGCACGCAATGCTATCTTCAGCGGACTGATGCCTACGCAGATAGCCACGATGTTTCCGGAGCTGTGGGTAGACGAGGACGAGGAGGAGGGCAAGAACCTGAACGAGGAGCCGCTCATACGGACGCAGATAGAACGCTATAGGCGCCACGACACCTTCAGCTACAGCAAGATTAACGACAGCGCCGGCGCCGAGAAGTTTATCAGTAGGCTCAACGAGTGCTCGGCTTATGACCTGAACGTGGTGGTGGTCAACTTTATCGATATGCTCTCGCATGCCCGTACCGAGTCCAAGATGATACGCGAGCTGGCCAACGACGAGTCGGCTTACCGTAACCTTACCCTTGGCTGGTTCCGCCACTCTGTTATCGCTGACCTCTTCCGCGCAGTCGCCCAGACTGGCTGCCGTGTGGTGCTCACCACCGACCATGGCTCCATACGCGCCACCAAGCCCATCCGTATTATTGGCGACCGTAATACCAACACCAATCTGCGCTACAAGTTGGGCAAGAACCTGAGCTATAACTCCAAGGAGGTGTTTGTCATCAAGGACCCGCGTCAGGCCCAGCTCCCGGCCCCCAACCTGAGTACCAGCTACGTGTTTGCCACGGGCGATGCTTTCTTCGCCTATCCCAATAACTACAACTACTATGTGTCTTACTACAAGAACACATTCCAGCATGGTGGCATATCCATGGAAGAGATGCTTATACCCCTTATCACACTGAAACCCAAAAAAAGATGATACAACTATGACACAGATTACCATTGCGTCGCTCGCCGACATACACGCCGCGGCGCGCCAGTTTATCGCCCAGATGGGGCCGGCCCGCGTTATCGCCTTCTATGGCAGCATGGGGGCCGGCAAGACCACCTTTATCAAGGCCCTGTGCCAGGAGTTAGGGGTCAGGGATGTCATTACATCGCCCACCTTTGCCCTGGTCAACGAGTACACCGATGGGCAGGGACAGCCCATATACCATTTTGACTTCTACCGCATCAAGCGCATCGAGGAAGTGTACGACATGGGGTACGAGGACTACTTCTACGGCGGCAACCTCTGTCTGCTGGAGTGGCCCGAGCTCATCGAGGACATTCTGCCCGACGATGTGGTCAAGGTTCATATCTCCGTAGGCGACGACGGGAGCCGCCTGCTTACCTTCTGACCGCGGGAGCCCCACCGCCATGACACGAAGAGCCGGGTATGCAGCAGCTATGGCGCATACCCGGCTCTCTCTCTATGTACAGGGGCCCGTTAGAGCAGGGCCTTGATTTTCTCGTCGAGCACAGCCTTGGTGGCTGCCCCTACAAACTTGTCTACCAGCTGTCCGCCCTTGAAGAACAGGATGGTGGGGATGTTGCGCACGCCATACTCCATGGCAATATCGTCGTTTTCCTCCACGTCGCATTTGCCCACTACCACGCGGCCGTCGTAGTCGTTGGCCAGCTCGGCTATGATGGGGGCCACCATGCGGCAGGGACCGCACCAGGTGGCCCACAGGTCTACTACTACGGGCAGGTCACCGTCTAAGTAGCTCTTAATGTTCTCGTTTGTGATTTTTACTTCCATTGTTGTAGTCTTTATGATTATTACTTCTGCAAAGATAGCGCAAACCGCGGACAGCACAAAGCAAATGGCGAAGTATTTTGTGCTTGGCGCTGTCGCGGTCATCCTCTCTTACACCACGACTGGCGGCGAGCTGCCTGTTCGGCCTATCCAGGGGGCGTGCGTGGGATGGCTAACGCGGTGATAGAGACGACAAGAGGCTCATGGCACTCGGCCATTAGGGTAGCCGCTGGTTAGGCTATGCCTGTACCCATAGCCATGAGCGCCCTGCCGATACTGGCTAAAGGTGCGGAAAGGGTCAGAAGAGGAGTATAAACCGTAAAAAAGTTAAAATACGGATCTCGGTTGACATAAATGCCCCCTTTTGTCGTCTTTAAAGTGATGCCGAACGATAACAACGTGCAGCGCACGAGGCACAATGGCCATTCCGCACGCCCAGGCAACCTCCATGAAACGGCTGGTGACCATAGGACGAAAGGCCGGATCGGTAAGCGGAATTGCCCTACGCGCGTCCGCGCGTATATATATAATAAGGTGTAGGCCCATGACCGCAAGGCCGCCCACCACCATACAGGAAACATATAAAATAACGATGACTATAAAAAAGAAAACAATGAAAGTGAAACTGACACTGCTTATGATGGCCATAGGGCTATGGACGGCACTGGGGGCAGCGGCCCAGACCAAGGAAACAACCTACACCCTGCGCGGCGTGGTGACCGACTCGGTTACCCATGAAGGCGAGCCCTACGCCACGCTTACCATCGTGCGGCCCGGAGCCACGGACAAACCTGTAAAGCAGGCCCTGACCGACCTGAACGGCCGTTTCAGCATTACGGCCACGGGCACGGGCGAATACCAGTTGCTGGTGCGGGCCGTGGGGCGTACTCCCCTGCAGCGCACTTATACCGTGAGCGCTGCCAAGCACACCATAGACTTGGGTACCCTGCTCATCAGCGACAGCAAGAACGAGCTGCAGACGGTAGAGGTGGTGGCCTACAAGCCCCTGGTCAAGGCCGATGTAGACAAGATAGCCTACAGCGTGGAGGACGACCCCGAGGCCAACACGAACACGGTGATGGAGATGCTCAAGAAGGTGCCCATGGTAACCGTAGACGGGCAGGACAACATACAGGTTAACGGCAACAGCTCGTTCAAAATCTATGTGAACGGCAAGCCCAA
>CAKPRX010000021.1 GCA_934183135.1 uncultured Prevotella sp. | reverse complement strand
TTTTATTTATAACGGGTTATAAATAAGCAAAAAGATGATGGCGGCCCCTGCTTTTTTAGCATTTGGCCATAAGATGGGGGCTGCGGGATGGCACCCGTGGGCACCTATAAGCCACGCGGGGGCCGCAGCCTGTCCCCGCGTGGCAGCCCCGTCAGCCCAGGTCTACCCCCTGGGCGCGCAGGGCCTTAGTGGCTATCTGGGCATAGTCGTCGCCCAGCTCCTCGAAACGGCTGAGACAGTTGTAGGCAGCATGGCGCACACTCAGGTTGTCGTCGCTGAGCGCCACGGCCACCTGGTCCAGAAACTCGTTTACACCCAGCTCATTGGGCTCCATCTTCCGGGCAAAGAGGCGGCCCAGTATGTGGTAGGCGGCTATCTGGCAGAACGCCCCTGTCATGGCCATCCAGCGGTAAGCCATGGCGGGCGCATAGGGCAGGTACTGGTACAGGTTGAGGGCAGCCACCTCGGCCAGCTCCTGCGTGTGGGTCTGCTCCATCCATATCTCGGCCACCTCGGGCAGCATCTTCTCGGCCGGCATTATCATCGTGGCCAGTATCTGGCACTCCCTTATGTTCTGTTTCCACAACTCTATGGCCAGGTCGTAGTCCTTGCCATACTCGGCAGCCATCTGCCGCAGCAGGGGGAGGGCCACCCCCCAGTTAATCTTGTACGCCATGCCCTTGTCGCGCATGGAGGCCGATGCCGGGCCGTTCATCATGGAGCGAAAGGACTGCTTGATAGCCTTCAGTTTATCGTGTACTTCTTCCTTCATAACCATCCGAATTCTTTAGAGTAACGCAGCATCTGCCGGGCATAGCTCTCGGTATAGTCTACCTGGACATCGGCAACCCGGCCGTCACTGCCATACACAGGCTGCAGCACAGGGTTGATGAAACCCTTGTAAGGGGCTATGTCCAACTGTCTGTAGCGGGCCAGCACCTCGGCGTGCAGGGTACCGTCTACCGTCACGGCATAACGCTCTACCAGCGCGCGGGCCGCCTCGAAGTCGCCCTCGCTCTTGATACGCTGTATCTCGCGGAGCAACTGGCCGAACCAGCCGCGCAGCGACGCGTAGTCCCTGATGGCCAGGTACGACTTGCCGTCGCGCTGCACTATCCGCACATTATCGGCAGCATGGTCCAGCACCCAGTGGGCTATCAGGGCCCGGTTGCGCATGTGTGCCTCCTCGATGTTGTGGCCCGGCTCTATCCGCACGAGCTGCGTCATGGCACCATTCATAATATAGGTATAGTACTGAGCCTTGTATGCCTCGCCATCGGGTACCAGCCCCAGCTCCACGAGCTTGGCGTCAGCCAGGTAGTACAGTCCGAATAGGTCAGCACGGGCCTCCTCGATGGTACTTCCGTATGCCTTGAGCGCGTCGGGCGACACCCCTGGCAGCAGTTGGCCGCTGCCGTGGCCCAGACATTCATGGAGGTCGGTATGCAGGTCGTCGCACACATCACCGTAACGGTCTATCAGCCGACAGGTATCGCGGTCTATGACAAATTCGTCCAAGAACCCATTGCCATGAGCCACCTTGTTATAAGCCTCGGTTATATTGGCTATGGTAACGCTCTTAGACCCATAGCGGGCGCGTATCCACTCGGCATTGGGCAGGTTGATGCCGATGGCCGTGGCCGGATACTCGTCGCCACCGAGCATGGCCGCACATACCACGTGGGCCGTGACGCCTGTAACCTTCTGTTTACGGAAGCGGGCATCCACGGGCGAATGGTCCTCGAACCACTGCGCGTTGTCGCTGATGGTCCGCGTGCGGCGCGTGGCCTCCATATCCTTGTATTCTACGATGCCCTCCCAGGAGCCCTTGAGCCCCAGCGGGTCTCCGTAAACCTCTATAAATCCGTTGATAAAGTCTATCTGCCCCCGTTGCTCCTTCAGCCACTCTATCGAGTACTGGTCAAAGGTTTGCAGGTTGCCCGTGGTATAATAGTCCACGAGCAGGGCTATCACCCGGCGCTGCTCGGCGTTCTCGGCCACCTCAGCGGCCCTGTTCAGCCACATCACTATCTGCCTGATGGCGGGTGCATACAGTCCGCTGGCCGTATAGGTCAGCTCACCGAGCTGTCCGCCGGCCTTCACCAGCTTAGAGTTGAGCCCGAAAGACGGCGCCTCGTCGGTGGCACCGGCCCGCATACGGGCATAGTAGTCCTCTACCTCGCGCTGCGTCACTCCCTCATAGAAGTTGCAGGCCGAGGTCTGCACCAGGTCTACCCCGTCGGCCTGGTTAACCCGCTTGGGCAGTACCGTGGGGTCGAATATCACATCGAACAGCTCGCGGCGGGCCGCCAGGGCATCCTCGCCTGGCTCTGCCACAAAGAAGGTGTCAGGCAGAGCGGCCGTGGCCTGCTCCAGGAACTCGCGCGTAAAGCCGGGGACAAACTTCTCCGTACCATAGTGATGGTATATGCCGCTGGAGAACCACACCCGCTTGAGGTAGACCTCCATGGCGAGGAAGTCGGCCGACTGGCGGTCGCCCTGATAGTTACAGTACACCTGCTCTAACAGCTTACGGATACGCAAGTTGTAACGTCCAAACTGGTCGAACGTGATGTCGCGTCCGGCAAGTGTGGCCTGTGATAAATAATATATGTATAGTTTCTGTTGAGTTGACAGCTTATCGAAGCCATTCAGACGGTAGCGCAGCATCTGTATGTCGGCAAAACGCTCGTCCGAGTACCTGAAAACATCCTGCATTATCCTTACTTGGCTGCTTTTGACTTAGCTGCGGGTTTGCGCCCACGCTTCTTCGTCTTCTCGACGGTAACGGCCGTCTGCGCATGCCGCAGTTTGTAGTCGCGCGGTGTACACCCGTTAATCTTGAAGAACGAGGCATAGAACGACTGACGGTTAGAGAACCCCACCATGTCGGAGATTTCTTCCATATTGAGGTCCTGGTAACGGCGGTCGGTCAGCAATGCCATCGCCTCTTCTATGCGGTACTTGTTTACGAATGATGTGTAGTTCATGTGAAAGCGAACGTTTACGACCGCGGAGATGTAACGGGTATTAGTACCAAGGTCTTCAGCCAGATTCTTGGCCGAGTAATTTTTATCCTTGTATTTTTTCTGAAAAAGAACAACCTCCAGGATTTTCTCCTTGAGTTCGTCCATTAACTTGGGGCTAACCAGTGTCCTATAGGCAGCCTCTTTCTCTTTTTTTTCAGTGATATTATACTTAGTCATATACAATAAAAAAATTTTAAACACTTACCACCTGCAATTTGCAACTGCAAATCTAAGCATTATTTTTGAAAAAAACACCACTTTTGTTCAACTTTTTTTCCTTTTGTTAGTACCTTTGCCGTAAATTCTCACTCCATGGACGCTCTAACGGTATTAAACAGATATTTCGGGTACACCAGCTTCAGACCACTGCAGCGCGAAATCATCGCCGAGGCCCTTGCCGGGCACGACACGTTGGTACTGATGCCCACCGGAGGCGGCAAGAGCCTGTGCTATCAGGTTCCGGCACTCATGTCCGATGGCGTCACCATCGTGGTGTCGCCCCTGATAAGTCTGATGCACGACCAGGTAGAGGCCCTGAAGGCCAATGGCATACCGGCAGCAGCCCTCAATAGCGGCAATGACACCGAGGCCGACGTCACGATACGCCGCCAGTGTGCCAACGGCCAGCTCAAGCTGCTCTATATGTCGCCCGAGAAACTCATAGCCGAGGCTCCCTTCCTGCTCAGCACCATCTCCATAAGCCTGTTTGCCATCGACGAGGCCCACTGCATAAGCCAGTGGGGCCACGACTTCCGTCCGGAGTACGCCCAGTTAGGCTTTATCCGCGAGAAGTTTGCCGGGGTGCCCGTCATGGCCCTCACGGCCACTGCCGACAGGATTACGCGGCAGGACATCGTGGCTCAGCTGAAGCTGAAGGGCCGCACCTTTATCTCCTCGTTCGACCGCCCCAACCTGTCGCTCACCGTCAGGCGCGAGTCGACCAAGGCTGGCAAGCTGAAGGTTATCAACGCTTATCTGCGGCAGCACCCCCACGAAGCGGGCATCATCTACTGTCTGAGCCGCAAGACCACAGAGAGCGTGGCCGAGGCCCTACGACACACAGGGGTAGACGCAGCGGCCTACCATGCCGGCATGAGCGCCGAGGAGAGGCGCCTGGTACAGGAGGAGTTCAAGTCTGACCGCCTGCTGGTGGTGTGCGCCACCATAGCGTTCGGCATGGGCATCGACAAGTCCAACATACGCTGGATATTCCATTACAATATGCCCAAAAGTATCGAGAGTTTCTATCAGGAGATAGGTCGTGCGGGGCGCGACGGTGCCCCCGCCGACACCTGCCTGTTCTACTCGCTGGCCGACATCATCCAGTTGCGTAGCTTTGCTAACAACAGTGGGCAGAGCGACATCAACAACATGAAGTTGGAGCGCATGCAGCAGTATGCCGAGAGCAGCGTGTGCCGCCGCCGTATATTGCTCAACTACTTTGGCGAGGAGCGGGCCGACGACTGCGGCAACTGCGACATCTGCCGCAACCCGCCCACCAAGTTTGACGGTACCCAGCTGGTCCAGAAGGCACTGAGTGCCGTGATGAGGACCAACGAGACCATAGGCATAGGCACCGTGATAGAGATACTCAGGGGCATGGCGTCGCCCACGGTGACCCGCCATGGCTACACACAGCTCCGCACGTTCGGCGTGGGCCGCGATGTGAGCGTGGCGCACTGGCGCGACTATCTGCTGCAGATGCTACAGATGGGGTTCATCACCATAGCGTATAACGAGGACAACCATGTCAAGGTTACAGCCATGGGGCGCGATGTACTGTACGGCAAGGCCACGGCCCAGCTGGCCGTGATAACGGCCGGCACCGCCCTGGGCAGCACGCGGCGCACCGCCCACCGTGGGGCCACACGCCCGGCACAGGCCGGGGCCACGGCCATACCCGAGGTAAGGCTCTCGGGGGTAGAGGACGCCGCCCTCTTTGAGCGGCTGAGACTGTTGCGCAAGCAGTTGGCCGACGAGCAGAAAATGCCGGCCTACATCGTGCTGACCGACAAGGTGCTGCACGCGCTGGCCACCGACAAGCCCACCACCATCGATGCCTTTGGACGCATCCCGGGCATCGGCGAGTTCAAGCGAAACACTTACGGCAAGGTATTTACCCAGGCTATAAGCCGCTATCTGGACGGAATAAAAGTAAAAGGATAACCTTCTGAAAGGTAAAAAGATAAAAAGGCTTAAAAAAGATGGCTGCGGATGCCGCCAGACACTGCGGCGGGCAACTCACACCACACGCCCCCAGAAGACAGGACTATACATTATAATATTAATATACGATGAAACGAATACTACTGAGCATGCTGCTCATGGGCTGGCTTGCCATGGCCACAGCCGCCACGACCGACACCTATACGGTGGTCATATCGCTCGACGGCTGCCGCTGGGACTATCCGTCCTGGTACCACACCCCGTTCTTTGACCACATGGGCGACAAGGGGGTCAAGGGCTCGCTCATCCCGTGTTTTCCCTCCAAGACATTTCCTAACCACTACACGCTGGCCACGGGGCTTTATCCCGAGCACCACGGGCTGATAGCCAACGAGTTTATGGACTGCGAGACGGGCTACGACTTCACCCTGTCTAACCGCATTATGAAGAACGAGCCTAAGTTTTATGGCGGCGAGCCCATCTGGCTCACCGCCCAGCGCCAGGGCATCAAGGCGGCCGTCATATACTGGCCCGGGTCGGATGTCAAGATTAACGGGCAGTATCCCTACATACACCAGGACTACGACCAGAAGCCCCGCCTGGACCTGGAGCAGCGCGCCAACAAGGTCGTTGAGTTCCTGAAGCGCCCTAAGGGCAAGCGCCCGCGCCTCATCATGGTCTATATGAACGAGCCCGACCGCAGCGGCCACTACCATGGCCCGCAGGCCAGCCAGACACGCCAGGCCGTAGAGCGCATGGACTCGCTCATGGCCAACCTGTACAGCCGTATCAGCCAGTTGCCCGTCGGACCGCGGGTCAACTTCATCGTGCTCTCTGACCACGGCATGACGTGGGTAGACCACCGCCATACCATCGGCCTGCGCCCCCTCCTCGGCGACAGCCTACAGTACAAGTCGTACGGCAGCGTGCCCGTCAACATCTACGCTACCTCGCCCGACATGGATCACCATGAGGCCGACATCGACTCTATCTGCCACCGCCTGCAAGGGGTGCCCCACCTGCGCGCCTGGCGCAAGGAGCAGGTTCCGGCCTACCTGCACTACAGCGAACACGGATGTATAGGCGATGTGGTGGCACTGCCCGACCCTGGGTGGATAGTGACAGACCGCCAGGTGCCGTCGGGCGGCATGCACGGATACGACCCCACGCACACCGACATGTGGGCCATGTTCAGGGCCATAGGCCCGGCCTTCAGGCCCACGGCCATGGAACCGTTCCGCAATGTAGACGTGTACCCCCTGCTGTGCCGCCTGCTCGGCATAAAGCCCGCCCCCAACGACGGAGAAATCAATGAGGTCAAGGACATGCTCGCCCCGGCCGAGTAGGCCCCTGCCACCATCAGTAAGCGTATGAATAGCAAGAGAGACAACTACACCTTTCTCACCCATGCCCCCATACACAGGGTCATCTTTACCATGGCCATACCCACCATCATCAGTATGCTGTCGACCAGTATGTACAACCTGGCCGACACCTACTTCGTGGGCACCATCAACACCCAGTGTACGGCCGCGGTGGGCGTGTCGTTTGCCGTCATGGCCATCATCCAGGCCGTAGGGTTCTTCTTCGGCCACGGAAGCGGCAACTACATAGCGCGGCAGCTCGGGGCGCAGCGCCACGACATGGCCCGCAAGATGGCGGCCAACGGTGTGATACTGAGTTTCGTCACGGGATGCGTCATAGCCGTGGTGGGCCACGTGTACCTTACTCCGCTGTGCCTGGCGCTGGGCTCCACACCCACCATACTGCCCTACAGCGAGCGCTACTTGGGCATCGTGCTCATCGGGGCCCCCTTTATGACCACCTCGCTGACCCTGAACAACCAGATGCGCTTTCAGGGCAACGCCGCGTACGCCATGTGCGGCATCCTGTCGGGCGTGGTGCTCAACGTGGTACTGGCCCCGCTGCTCATCCTGTACTTCTGCTTAGGCATCACGGGCGCAGCCATCGCCACGCTGGTCAGCCAGACTTTCGGCTGCGTCATGCTGCTGCTCATGAGTACCCGTGGACAGAACATACGTATCAGCCTGCACAACTTTGCCCCTCGCTGGATGTTTGTCAAGGAGATTTTCTTCGGCGGAACGCCCTCGCTGTCGCGCCAGGGCCTGGGCAGCCTGTCGGCCATCATGCTCAACGTGGCCGCGGGCCAGTATGGCGACGCGGCCATTGCCGGCATGTCTATCGTTACCCGTCTGTCGTTCTTCATCTACGCCGTGGTCATCGGCCTGGGCCAGGGTTTCCAGCCCCTCTGCGGTTTCTGCTACGGGGCTAAACTCTACGGGCGCATCCGCCAGGCCTTCTACTTCTGTATCAAGTGCGGTACGGTGTTCCTGAGCGTGTGTGCCGTCATCGGGTTTGTCTTCTCCGAGCCCATCATAGGGCTCTTCCGCAGCGACCCGGAGGTCATAGCGGTGGGCGCGGTGGCCCTGGACTGGCAGATTATAAGCTACCCACTGGTGGCCACCATCGTTATGACCAACATGCTGACCCAGACCATACGCAAGCCCATCCGGGCCAACCTGGTGGCGGCGGCCCGCAGTGGCCTGTTCTTCATCCCGCTGATACTGATACTGCCCCGCTACTTCGGACTGCTCGGGGTAGAGATGTGCCAGGCTTGGGCCGACGTGTGCTCCTTTACCCTGTCGGTACCGGTGGCCTGGAGCGCCTTCAGGGACATGCGCCGCAGCACCCAGGAGCGCAGCTGACGCAGCCCCCACCCCACCAGGCCCGCTATCTGTAAGTCCCGGCCGGCAGTCTGCCACCTGACTGCCAGCCGGGACTATTATATTAATAGGTGTAATTGTTAATAAAGTGTTAAAGACCATAAATAATCGGCTATTTGCTTGCACGGCATTTCTAAACGCCCTATCTTTGCAGTGTATTACTACAGTAGTACACACAAACACCATCACGGCGGTCAGGGCTACCACCAAGACCCACGCCGTAGGTAACACGTCACTTATAACAACAACGATATGATACAGATTGACCATCTCGGCTTCGGCTACCCTGGCAACAAGCGCCAGGTGTTCAGCGATTTCAGCCTTACGCTCCATGAGAGCAACATCTACGGACTGCTCGGCAAGAACGGCACGGGCAAATCGACCCTGCTCTACCTGCTCTGCGGACTGCTCCGCGCCAAGCACGGGTCTATCCTCGTCGACGGCAAGCCTGCCGGCAAACGCCAGCCCGACATGCTCCGTGACATTTTCCTTATTCCCGAAGAGTTCGAGCTTCCTAACGTCAAGCTCAGTACCTATGTAGACATTAACCGCGGCTTCTACCCCCATTTCTCGCAGCAAGTACTCGACAGCTGCCTGCGCGACTTCGAACTGCCCCTCTCGCTGAAGCTCGGCGAACTCTCTATGGGGCAGAAAAAGAAGGTGTACATGAGTTTTGCGCTGGCCACGGGTACCCGCCTGCTGCTGATGGACGAACCCACCAACGGGCTGGACATTCCCTCGAAGAGCCTGTTCCGCAAGGTGGTGGCCAAGAACATGACCGACGACCGCACGCTCATCATCTCGACCCACCAGGTACACGATGTGGAGTCGCTGATAGACCACGTGGTGGTTATCAACCATAGCCAGCTGCTGCTCGACGCCTCGGTGAGCGACATCTGCGACCGCTACACCTTCGGCTACCGTCCGGCCAGCGCCATAGACGACAGCGTGCTCTACGCTGAGCCTACCCTGCAGGGCCATGCGGTGGTGGCACGCCGCTGCGAGGGCGACCCTGAGACTCCCCTGAACCTGGAGCTGCTCTTCAACGCCCTGGTGAGCGAGGGCAGCAAGCTACACGACAACCATTAACCCAACCCAACACAAGCACAACCATTATGAACAATACATTCAGTATAAAGAGATTTGGAATGATACTGCGCTGGAACCTGATGACCTGCTGGCGCCACTACCTGAACACCTCCATAGGCATGGCCATCGGTCTGACCATGATAGTGTTTGCCACTACCGGAAACGCGACGCGTATGAAAGAAATGGGGTTAAAGCGTGCCATCGCAGACACCGACATGATAGTTTGGCAGTTAGGCAATACTCTCGCCTTTACGGCCTTCATCTTCTGCTTTGTCCTGGCGGCTTACATATTTGCCAACATGAGCACCAAACTGCAGCGCGAGACGTTTATGCTGCTGCCTGGCAGCAATGCCGAGAAGTACCTTAGCCGACTGCTCTTAGCCACGGTGGGAGCCGTAGTCCAGTTCAGTATAGCCGCCATGGCAGCCGATGCCGTACAGGCCCTCTACGGCCTATTCGCGCACCCCGATTTCCAGCCATCGCTGACCCTGGCAGCCATCAAGAGCATAAACCAACATCCGATGATAACCATCACCTTGGGAAGCGACAAACTTACCCCCATAATGGCCAGCACCGCGTCGTCAGCGTCCATCCTGCTGTTCTGTTCCTCCTTTGCCGTACTCGGCGGAACCATCTTCCGCAAACAGCCAGCCGTGGTTACGGGCAGTATATGGCTGGCGCTGATTATAGGGACGGCCTATACCTTGGTACACCTGGGCGAGGCCGGCCTACTGGACCGCATACCCACAATCGGTGTCAACGAGGTAAACTGGATACTCGTCAGCGTATCGGCCATCCTGACCATTATCGCCGCGATAAACTACTGGCTGTCGTACCGCATATTCTGCCGCATGCAGGTAATATGCAACAAGTGGATTAACCTGTAATCGCTGCAACGCCTATGGATTTCAGTAACGACAAGGCCATATACATACAGATAGCCGAGCGCCTGTGTGACGAGATACTGGCCGACAAGTACAAGGAGGGAGAACGTATACCGAGTGTGCGAGAGTACGCGGTGCTCTTGGAGGTTAACGCCAACACCACCGTCAAGTCGTACGACCTGCTGGCCACCGACGGCATCATATACAACAAGCGTGGCCTGGGCTACTTTGTGTCGCCGGGAGCCAAGCGGCAGATACGGCAGACACGCAAGCGCGAGTTTATGCAGGAGCGGCTGCCCGAGCTGGCCCGGCAGATGTCGCTGTTAGACATCTCGACAGATGAGGTAGAGGCCGAGTTGCGCCGGCTGCTACACCTGTAGCCCCCACCCCCGCCGGCCCGCATACCGCCGGGCGCGGTGCCTGCACCTTAATCGCAGCTGCCTCGCATCGTAAACATTTTTCCAATAATGTATAAATATACATTTCGGGCGTTTCGGCATCGGGCAAGGGCTTTAGGGGCTTCCATAATTTGCCTGTACGCCGGCCGAGGGGGCAGCGGTGGCGAAAATGGCAATTTTCAGACCACCCGAAAACGGCCATTTTTTCGCTCGCGATGGTCATTAGAATCGTAATGACCATCGCGAGCACAAAAATGACCATCGCGGCGACCCCGAAAACCGTCCTCACAAAAGCCGAAAATAGCGGCGAAAAAGGCGCGAAACGCCCCTATTTTGTAAAAGGTTGTTACTTTTACGGCCCTCGCAAAGTCCCAAAAAGCCTCCGATAGCCCCAAAAACCGTCCTGGATTGTTCAGAAAATCCAGAAATTGTGCCCCGAAAAA
Organism: uncultured Prevotella sp.; assembly: GCA_934183135.1. Classification (GTDB taxonomy): domain Bacteria; phylum Bacteroidota; class Bacteroidia; order Bacteroidales; family Bacteroidaceae; genus Prevotella. The sequence continues at coordinate 16,903 of CAKPRX010000021.1, read as the reverse complement.
CGGGCGTTACGACTGTATATTTATGCAGAAACGCCGCCCGTTTTGCATAAATATACAGTCGCGTGTAAAGGTTTTTCACCATTTCCGCCATGGCTATGGCACCGATGGGGCCATGTCTTTTACCATGCCGGCCACGGCCCCGACCAGGCAGGAAGCCGCCCTGTCCACGACCGCCACCACGGGCCGCCCTGCCCCTGACGCCAGGGACAAAGCTATCATTTTCACAATATTTTAAGCAATGATGGGCGCTTTTCAGATTATTATTTGTACTTTTGCAGTACTAAATTATTGAGACAACCACATGAGTTCCCCTGACTACGCTCATACGCTGACACAGACGGTCGACGCCCTGGCCGAGCCCCAATCGCTCAAGGGCCTGTACTGCGCCCACCGCGACGGTTACCCCCTCCCCTCGGGCCAAGTGCTCGACGAGATTATCCAGCTTGCGCGCGCCATTCTTTTTCCCGGCTACTACGGCCGCTCATCGGTAGACCTCAATACCATCCGCTATCAGTTAGGTATCAATGTAGAGCAGCTGCACCGGCTGCTGTGCCAGCAGATTATGGCCAGCCTGTGCTTTGCCGAGGACAGCCCTGCCACCGCCGACCTTGCCCAGGCCAGGGCCACGGCCCTGCGGTGGGCCACCGACTTCGTAGCCCAGCTGCCCGCCATAAGGCACACGCTGTACACCGACGTCAAGGCGGCCTACGACGGCGACCCCGCAGCCACCAGCTATGCCGAGATCATATCGTGCTACCCCGCCATCAAGGCTCTGGTAAACTACCGCATAGCCCACGGGCTGAGCACGATAGGCGTGCCGCTCATACCGAGGATGATGACCGAGATGGCACACTCGGAGACGGGCATAGACATACACCCCAAGGCCACCATAGGCGACTACTTCACCATAGACCACGGCACCGGCGTGGTGATAGGCGAGACCTGCGTGATAGGCCGCCACGTCAAGCTCTACCAGGGCGTAACCCTGGGGGCCAAGAGCTTTCCCCTGGACAGCCAGGGCAACCCCATAAAGGGCATACCACGGCACCCCATACTCGAGGACAACGTGGTGGTGTACGCCAATGCCACCATCCTGGGCCGCATCACCATCGGCGAGGGCTGCGTGGTGGGCGCCAATACCTGGGTGATGGAGGACATGGCCCCGCAAACCAAGAAATATAACAAAAAACAATAGACATGGAATTTGAACTCATCGCCAAGACATTCATGGGGTTAGAGCCCGTCTTGGCCCAGGAGCTTACCCAGATGGGAGCTAACAACGTCCAGATAGGCCGCAGAATGGTCTCGTTCACTGGCGACAAGGAAATGATGTACCGGGCTAACTTTCAGCTTCACACAGCTATCCGTATCCTGAAGCCCATCAGCCACTTCAAGGCCCGCTCGGCCGAGGACGTGTACGCATCGGTAAAGAAAATAGACTGGAGCAAGTATATACTGGACGGAAAGACCTTCTCGGTAGACTCGGTGGTGTACTCAGAGGAGTTTCGCAACTCGCGCTTCGTGACCTACAAGGTCAAGGACGCCATCGTAGACCAGTTTCGCGAGGCCACGGGCAGCCGCCCCAACATCTCGGTAAGCAACCCCGACATCCGGCTGCACATACACATCGCCGACGAGGACGCCACGCTGTGCCTGGACTCCAGCGGCGAGTCGCTGCACCGCCGCGGCTACCGCCAGGAGAGCGTCGAGGCACCGCTCAACGAGGTGCTGGCCGCCGGCATGATACTGATGACGGGCTGGAAGGGCGACTGCGACTTCATAGACCCCATGTGCGGCTCGGGCACACTGCTCATCGAGGCAGCCCTGATAGCCCGCAACATCAGCCCGGGCGTGTTCCGCAAGGAGTTTGCCTTTGAGAAGTGGCCCGACTTTGACCAGGACCTCTTCGATGCCATCTATAACGACGATACGCAGGAAAGGGAGTTCGCACACCACATCTATGGCTACGACGTAGACATGAAGGCGGTCAACACGGCCCGCCTGAACGTGCGCGCAGCCGGCCTTACCAAGGACATCACCGTAGAGCAGGCCGACTTCAAGGACTTTACCAAGCCCGAGAACAAGAGCATCATCGTAACCAACCCTCCCTACGGCGAGCGAATATCTACCCCTAACCTGCTGGCCACCTACAAGATGATAGGCGAACGCTTCAAGCACCAGTTCATGGGAAATGACGCCTGGGTGCTGTCCTATAGAGAGGAGTGCTTTGACCAGATAGGTCTGAAGCCGTCCATCAAGATTCCAGTGTACAACGGCAGCCTGGAGTGCGAGTTCCGCAAGTACACCATCTTTGACGGCAAGATGCGCGACTACCGCTCTGAGGGCGGCGTGGTAAAGACCGACGAGGAGAAGAGGGCCATGGCGCAGAAGCACAGGTTCAAGAAGGAACGCGAGTTCAAGCGCCGCCTGGACGAACAGGAAGAGAACGAGGAGGGCGACATCCGCTCGTTCAAGTTCCACTCGCTCGAGGAGCGGCCCCGCCGTGACCGCCGCGACAGAGAAGATCGCCCCTTTGGCGACCGCGACCGCAAGTTCGGCAGTCGTGACCGCAAGTTCGGCGACCGCGACCGCAAGCTCGGTGGCAAGGGCGACCGCAAGTTCGGTGGCAAAGGCCGCAGTTTTAAGGACGAAGACTAACATAGCGACAACCGATATATGAGACTCCACAGAATAGGGACTACCCTAACCGCAATAGTGGCAATGATGACAATGGCAGACAACGCGCAGGCCCAGACCGCCCGGCAGGTGGGCGTGGTGGCCGCCCGGCAGGGCGAGAAGACCATGACGCTCGAAGACCTCAACTTCGGCGGGCACAACTACCGCAACATGGTGGCCCAGAACCGTCCATGCACCTGGTGGGGCGACGAGCTGATACGCCAGGACGCCCAGGCCAACTACCTGGTAGACAAGAAGACGGGCCGGGAGACCCGCCTCTTCGCCATCAACGAGATAAACCAGTGGGCTGGCCCCACCAAAGACCGCAAGGTGGGCTCGCTGCGGGCCACCTCGTTCCCCTACGCCGGCAAGAGCATCGTGGTGGTCAGTGGGGGCGACAAGACATACACCATCGACTTCAAGAAGCACACCCTGATAAGCGTGCGCCAGTGGGCCGAGGGCGACGAGCTGCTTGAGAGCTGTCCAGCCAGCGAGGCTGTGGCCTACCTGAAGGCTGGCAACCTCTACGTGAGCCGTGGCCTGAAGCAGTGGCAGCTCAGTAACGACGGCTCGCGCCAGATAGTGTACGGCCAGAGCGTACACCGCGACGAGTTTGGCATCCGCAAGGGCACCTTCTGGAGCCCCAACGGCATGCGCCTGGCTTTCTACCGCATGGACCAGAGCATGGTGACCGACTATCCGCAGGTCAACATCCCCGAGATAGGGTTCGACCACCCCGAGACCCAGAGCTGTATCGCCACCGCCGCCCCCGACAAGTATCCCATGGCCGGCGAGACCTCGCACAAGGTTACCGTGGGCGTATTCGACCTACGCACGGGCAACACCGTGTACCTGAAGGCCGGCGACCCCACCGACCGCTACTTTACCAACATAGCCTGGAGCCCCGACGGGGCCAGCATCTACATGTTCGAGCTGAACCGCGACCAGAACGACTGCCGGCTCACCTGCTACGATGCCGCTACGGGCGAGAAGAGGGGCGAGCTGTACCGCGAGACCGACGCTAAGTATGTGGAGCCCCAGCACCCCATCATCTTCCTGCCATGGGACAGCTCGCAGTTTATCATGCAGAGCCGCAAGGATGGCTACAACCACCTGTACCTCTGCTCGATAGGCAAGCACGGCAGCCGCATGGGCAGCAACACCGAGAGCGTAGACATACGCCAACTCACCGCGGGCCAGTGGGAGGTCATGGAGGTGCTCGGCTTTAACAGCAAGCGCAAGTCGGTGGTCATAGCCAGCAACGAGCGCAGCCCCATCCAGCGCAACCTGTTTGCTGTAGACTGCCGTACCAGCAAGCGCACCCTCATGGACGACGGCGGCAGCGGCTGGCACTACGGCACACTGAGCCAGAGCGGCCGCTACATCTACGACAACTACTCGACGCCGTCGACACCGCGCAAGATAGCCATCGTAGACACCGAGAACGGGCACAGCACACCCTACTTCACGGCTCCCCATCCCTGGAAAGGCTACCAGGTGCCCGAGTATAGCTGTGGCAGCATCAAGGCTGCCGACGGCCAGACCGACCTCTACTATCGCATGGTGAAGCCCATCGGCTTTGACCCGGCTAAGAAGTACCCCACTATAATATATGTATATGGCGGCCCCCACGCCCACAACGTGGACGCACGCTGGAACTACGGCAGCCGTGGCTGGGAGACCTACATGGCCAGCAAGGGCTATCTGCTCTTCATCCTGGACAACCGCGGCAGCGAGAACCGCGGCAAGGCGTTCGAGCAGGCGACATTCCGGCAGTTAGGGCAAGAAGAGATGCGCGACCAGATGCAGGGCGTGGCTTACCTGAAGAGCCTGCCCTACGTAGACGCAGACAAGATAGGCGTTCACGGATGGAGCTTTGGCGGATTTATGACCATCTCGCTGATGACCAACTATCCCGACGTGTTCAAGGTGGGCGTGGCCGGCGGCCCCGTGATAGACTGGCACTGGTACGAAGTGATGTACGGCGAGCGCTATATGGACACCCCGCAGGCCAACCCTGACGGCTACAGGAAGACCTCACTGCTCTACACGGCCAAGAACCTCAAGGGCAAGCTCCAGATTATCCAGGGCTACAACGACCTTACCGTCGTGCCGCAGCATTGCCTCTCCTTCCTCAAGGCTTGCATCGCCGCCGGCACCCAGCCAGACTTCTTCATGTACCCGGGTGAGCCCCACAACATGCGCGGCCATCAGAGCACGCACCTCCATGAGCGTATCAGCCAGTACTTTATCGACTGGCTGAAGTAAGGCAGCGGCCATCAACCTGAAAAGAAACACAACACACATAAAGTTAATATACAGCAATGAAAATATTACTATTAGGAAGCGGCGGGCGCGAGCACGCCCTGGCGTGGAAAATCGCGCAGAGCCCGAAGGTGACCAACCTGTTTATAGCACCAGGCAATGCCGGAACGGCAACCGTGGGCGAGAATGTGGACATCAAGGCCGACGACTTTGAGGCCCTGAAGGACTTTACCGTGAGCCACGGCGTAGACATGGTGGTGGTGGGCCCCGAGGACCCGCTGGTCAAGGGCATCTACGATGACTTCAAGGCCGACGAGCGCACCAAGGACATACCCGTGATAGGGCCCTCTAAGGCCGGGGCCGTACTCGAGGGCAGCAAGGACTTTGCCAAGCGCTTCATGAAGCGTCACAATATACCCACCGCCAGGTACGAGACATTTGACGGAACCACCCTGGACGAGGGACTGAAGTTCCTGGAAACGCTCCAGGCACCCTATGTGCTCAAGGCCGACGGCCTGTGTGCCGGCAAGGGCGTGCTGATACTGCCCACGCTGGACGAGGCCAAGAAGGAGCTGCGCGAGATGCTCGGCGGAATGTTCGGCAACGCGTCGGCAAGGGTTGTCATCGAGGAGTTTCTTACCGGCATAGAGTGCTCGGTATTCGTCCTGACCGACGGAACCCACTATAAGATACTGCCCGAGGCCAAGGACTACAAGCGGATAGGCGAGCACGACACCGGGCTCAACACGGGCGGCATGGGCAGCGTTACGCCGGTGCCCTTTGCCACCAAGGAGTGGATGCAGAAGGTAGAAGACCGCATCATCAGGCCCACGGTAGACGGGCTGGCCGCCGAGGGCATCGACTACAAGGGCTTCATCTTCTTCGGGCTTATCAATGTAGACGGCGAGCCCATGGTGATAGAGTACAACTGCCGCATGGGCGACCCCGAGACCGAGAGTGTGATGCTGCGGATAAAGAGCGACATCGTAGACCTGTTCGAGGGCGTGGCCAAGGGCGACCTGGACAAGCGGGCGATAGAGATAGACCCGCGCGCAGCCGTGTGTATCATGCTGGTGAGCGGCGGCTACCCCGAGAAGTATGTCAAGGGCTACCCCATCGCGGGCACTGAGCGCGTAGAGGGCAGCATCGTGTTCCACAGTGGTACGGCCATGAAGGACGGGCAGCTCGTTACGGCCGGCGGGCGCGTCATAGCCGTGTCATCGTATGGCGCCACGCGCGAGGAGGCCCTGCAGAAGAGCTTCCAGGAGGCCCAGAAGATAGAATTTAAGGACAAGTACTTCAGAACCGACATCGGCCAGGACCTGAAGTAAGGTCGCTACGCGCACCGCTGGCGAGGCCTGGGCACCCCGAGCCTCCGACAGTGGTGTACGACAAGCTACAGAAGTGATGAAACGTTTGCAGAACCGAATAGCCGAAAGCAGGTACGCGCTGCCCGTCACCGCGGTGGTGGCCGGGGCCGTGTGCGTAGGTGCCGGACTGCTCAGCCGCCAGCTGTGGCCCCAGTTTGGCTGTCTGGCGCTGGCCACCTACCTGATGGTGCTGATGAATAACCAGCACGCGCTGATGCGTATATACAGCCGCATGGTGTCGTGCTCGTTCCTGGCCCTAAGCCTGGCAGCCAACTTCCTCTTTGCCGATACGGAGTGTGGCGTGGTAGCAGTGACGATGGCCGCTTTCTACACCGTACTGTTCCATGCCTATCAGGACAAGTCGGCCACGGGCACCATGTTCTACGCCTATCTCTGCGTGGGCATCGCCTCGACGGTGCAGGTGCAGATTTTGTGGCTGGTGCCCATCTACTGGATACTCTCTGCCAACAAGGTGCTGGCCATGAGTACCCACACGCTGCTGGCATCGCTCTTAGGACTCGTGGCACCCTACTGGTTCTGGGCATGTTACCTCGCGTGCACCAACGAGATTTCCTCCCTGGGTACCCACTTTGCCCCCCTGGTTCAGTGGGAGGCCACAGCGCAATGGGGGGCCGTCCCCCTGCCGGTAACCATCACTACGGCACTGATAGCCATAGCGGGCATGGTGGGCGCGGCCCACTTTGTACATACCAGTTTCAACGATAAGATCCGCACGCGCATGATTTACGAGTTCTTTACCATCGCCGAGATGGTGCTGGCCGTGCTTATCGTGCTGCAACCCCAGCTGTACAGGCTGCTTATACCTCTGCTGATAGTCAACACGGCTCCGCTGTGCGCCCACTTCGCCGCCCTGAGCCATACGAGGGTCAGCAACATCGTGTTCATAGTCCTCATGATGCTCACGGCAGCCGTCGCTATCTATAACTTAGTGGTATGCTGACCGAACTGCTTACACAGTACGGCTACTGGGGCATGCTGGTGGCGGCGTTCCTGGCCGGCAGTTTCTTCCCGTTCTCGAGCGAGGCCGTCATGCTGGCTCTGCTGGCCGCCGGACTGGACCCAGCACCCTTAGTGGCCTATGGCACGGTGGGCAACGTGGCCGGCTCGCTCTTCAACTACGGCGTGGGCCGACTGGGCAAGATGGACTGGATAGAACATTACCTACATGTAAAACGCGAGAAGCTGGACCGCGCCGAGCGGTTCATGGCCGGCCGGGGAGCGTGGATGGGCTTCTTCGCCTTTATCCCCATCCTGGGCAGCGCCATCACCATCATACTGGGCCTCACACGGGCCAACTTCTGGGCATCAACTGCCAGCATAACCGCCGGAAAACTGATAAGATACCTACTCATAGTATATGGGGTAGAAATATTGATATAGACTGACAATGAAGACGATACACCTATCATTACTCATAGTGTGCGCGCTGCTGGCAAGTGCCTGCGGCATGGGCAGCAGCGACGACACGCGCACCGTGGTGGTAAGCATCGAACCGCTGAGATACTTTACCGAGCAGATAGCCGGCAACAGGTTCAAGGTGCAGACCATGGTGCCGGCCGGAAGTAACCCGGAGATATACGAGCCCAACGCGCGGCAGATGATGGAGCTCACACAGAGCGCCATGTACATCAAGGTAGGCCAGATAGGCTTCGAGCGCGCCTGGATGAAGAAACTGGAGAAAACCGCGCCCCACACCATCGTCATAGACTCGTCGGATGGCATCGAGATGGCCCACACCCTACATGGGCATGCCGACCCTCACACCTGGATGAGTACGGCCAACGCGGCCATCATAGCCCAGAACATATACAAGGCACTGAAGGCCGTAGACGCGAGGGACAGCCTGTACTTCAGGGCCAACCTGGAGAACCTGCTTACCCGCATACACGCGCTGGACACCCACATACGCGAACAGATAACCCGCGACAAGGCGACCGCGTTCCTCATATACCATCCCTCGCTTACCTATTTCGCGCGAGAGTACGGACTTACGCAGATACCCATCGAGGAGGAGGGGCGCGAGCCCTCCGTGGCTCAGCTGCAGGGCACCATCAAACTGGCCCGAGACCGTGGGGTGCGCTGCCTGTTTGTCCAGAGAGAATTTGACAACCGCAACACGCAGACCGTGGCCCGCGAGACGGGAGCCGCCGTGGTGACCATCAACCCGCTGAGCTATCACTGGGAAAAGGAGATGCTCAACACGGCCCGCCGGCTGCGCTAACCCATCGTACATCCATACCCACAGCCTCATGGAAGCCCCCCTTATAAGACTCAGCAACATCTGCGCCCGCTACGACGACAAGCGGGTGCTCGACGGGGTGTCGCTCTGCGTGTACCCCCACGACTACCTGGCCATCATAGGCCCCAACGGCGGCGGCAAGACCACGCTGATGCGCATCATATTAGGACTGAAGAAACCAGAGAGCGGCCAACTGGACTTCTATCGGGACGGGCAGCGCGTGGAGCAGCTGTCGATAGGCTATCTGCCACAGTACAGCACGATAGACAAGGACTTCCCCATATCCGTGCGCGAGGTGGTCCTGTCGGGGCTTAACGGCAGCGGACAGTGGTTCCGCCGCTTCTCGGCCGAACAGCATGCGCAGGTACACCGCACGTTGCAGCGCATGGAACTGGAACCGCTGTCGGAGCGGCCCATCGGAGCTCTCTCGGGCGGACAACTGCAGCGCGTGTTGCTGGCACGGGCCATCGTGTCGCAGCCCGAGGTTCTCATCCTGGACGAGCCGAACACTTACATCGACAAGCGGTTCCAAGAGCAGATGTACCAGACGCTCAGCGACATCAACCGAGACTGTGCCATCATCATAGTGAGCCACGACATAGCCACGGTGATAGACAACGCCAAGCACGTGGCCTGCGTGAACCGCACCCTGCACTACCATGACACGGCCACCATGCCCCGCGAGAAGATAGAGGAGCACTTCCTCAACATGTAGGCCGCCGGCCCCACCCCACCCTGCATCGGCTAAACGCGAGTGAGCGCCCCCTGTGGGCAGGAGCAGGCTTCCGGCCCGCTAATGCCAACGGATAGTACGCCGCCCCGTATCGTAAAGTTTTTTCCGATAATGTATAAATATTCATTTCGGGCCCATCGGCATCGGGCAAGGGCGTTTTAGCAATCTGTAGTTTGTCCGTACGCTCACCGAGGGGGTGTCGGCAGAAAAATCGGCCATTTTCCGACGCCCTAAAAACACCCCTTAGAGTGCTCGCGATGGTCATTAGAATCGTAATGACCATCGCGAGCACAAAAATGACCATCGCGGCAACTCCGAAAATCGTCCACGTAAGAGCCTAAAATAGCAGCGGAAAAGATGCCAAATACTCCTATTTTGTAAAAGGTTGTTACTTTTACGGCCCTCACAACGCCCCAAAACAGCCCCGACAACCTCGAAAATCGTCCTGGTTCGTTAAGATTTTCCAGAATTTATGACCCCCAAAAACAGCCATTGCGACTGTATATTTATACATTATCGCCCCTTGTTTTGCATAAATATACAGTCGCCTGTAAAGGATTTTCCGCACTCACACCATGGCCATAGCAACCATAGAGACTGCAGAATTTTCTGAAGGAAGCATGGGCCTGCACGACACGGTCAAAGAGCTTAGGGCCACCTGCCAGCACATGGCGAGCCCCTCGGCCTATCGCGCAAGCCGTTGGCATGCTCACGTGTCTGGCAGTCTGCCAGCGACACAGCCCTGTATTGGGCTATCATCGCGCCAAGCATCCGGTGACAACCGCAAATACCGGCTGGCCCATGCTCGATACTCCATGCGACCCGAGGAAAGCCAATTACAACAAGGGGAATGGACAACACATCGCCAACAGCCACGGCCGTTATGCGGATTATAAGAAAAACTGCAAGGGGAATTGTTCCTACGTTTCGGGAAATTGAGCGGAATACGGGAATCGAACCCGCCTCCCAGGCTTGGGAAGCCCGTGCACTACCGATGTGCTAATTCCGCTTATACTTACTCCTGAAATGGAGCCGATACCGGGACTCGAACCCGGGACCCACGCATTACGAATGCGTTGCTCTACCAACTGAGCCATATCGGCTAATTCGCATGCAAAGGTAAACTATTTTTCCGTAATGACCAAATAATATATGAATAAAAACACGGCGGCCTGAATGATTTAAGATAGAATTTTCTTTCTCAGCATGAACGCCAATCCCACGCCCCACTCCCGTGTCCAGGATAATCTTTCCTGCTCTGCTAATCCACTTTATCCCTAAAGAAATTATCAATTCCCGTTCAAGAAAGTACCGGGCTGACTTTTCAGAACAAGTGTTTTGGCTTTATTGAATTTGTTTTGGACGCTATCAGTCAGACAGTCGCGCCTTAATTTGGCTCTCCCCTTTTCTACCGTTTATCGGAGCCATTTTAGGCATTGTCTGGCCATTATTGGAAAAAATCGCTGTTTTTATAAAAAAAGTCGGCAAAACATTTGGTGGCATCAGAAAAAGTACGTACCTTTGCACTCGCAATCAGGAAATGAAGATTACTTCAACAAAAGATTGTAAAAACGGAATGGCTCCGTAGCTCAACTGAATAGAGCATCTGACTACGGATCAGAAGGTTATGGGTTTGAATCCCGTCGGAGTCACTAAGAGGATTGAAAGTAGCTTTCAATCCTTTTTTTATGCCTTCTGGCGAAATAACCGCGCCATTGCTTGGCGCGAAGCCCACTTTTTCTTAAATTTGCGACATCAACCCATTATCCCTACCACCATGAAGATTTCTACAACAGGAACCAGGCATACAGCCGTACTCATCGCCATCAGTACCCTATCGGTCATGACATGGGCCCAGCCCCGCATCGATCCCAAGGACTACGCCATAGACGCTGCCGACGTGGCACGCGCACAGCGGCTCATAGACACCCCACTCACCGAAACCGTCACTATGCCCACACAGCACCCCGATGCGCAGTGGTACCCCAAGGCGGCGCTCGGGCTGTTCATGCACTGGGGCATACACAGTGTGGCGGGCGTCCAGCCATCATGGAACATGATAAAGCACTACCGCTACGGCGGCAAACGCTATTACAGTCCGCGCCGCTACTACAAACTGGCCAGCCGCTTCAAGCCCACCCTACACCAGGACAGTTTTCTCACGGCCGCCCGCCGTGCCGGATTTGCCTATGCCGTACTCACCGCGCGTCACCACGACGGCTATGCGCTCTGGCCCTCCAAGTACGGCATCGGCGTACGCCAGTACCTACCCGGCCGCGACCTGGTACGCGAGTACGTGGAGGCATGCCGGCGCGCCGGACTCAAAGTGGGGCTCTATTTCTCGCCACGCGACTGGCACTACCCAGAAGCCATGGAAGCCCGTGAGTTTAACGCCAGGACACGCCAGAAGACGACAGTCATCACCGACACCGTGGCCAACCACCGGAAATACGTGCGCTTCCTGGCCTACGTGATGCGCCAGATGGAGGAACTGCTCACCCAGTATGGCAAGATAGACCTGCTGTGGCTCGACGGCATGGGCTGGCACGGCATAGACGAGAGCAACACCGAGAAGATATACGCCTGGGTACGCTCCATGCAGCCCGGCATCGTTATCAACGACCGCTGGGCCAACCTGGTAGACCCCGACAACCCCAATGGCACCCAGGTACGCATAGGCGACATCACCACGCCCTTCGAGTGTGGCGAGCCCACCTACATACCGTCGCCCTGGTGGGAGGTTCAGGACTTGTGGACATACGGTGGCGGATGGGGCTACGACCGCAAGGAATACTTCCGTCCCATGGCGTGGTTCTTTAACCGCTGGACACAGGCACGCTCACTGGGCGGCAACTTCCTGGTCAACGTGGGGCCACGGCCCGACGGCGACATGCCACGCGAATTTTACGCCAAGATGGACAGTCTGGCCCAGTGGATGGTCTATGGCCGCGAGTCGGTCATCGGCACGGACATAACGCCGGGCCCCGAACTGTGCAATGTCAAGGTTACGTCGCGGGGAGCCGACACCCTGTACGCACATATAATGCCAAAAGGCAGCAACCAGGTAAGCCTGGTCACTGCCCGTAAGCCTGCCCGCGTCACGCTGCTGCGCACGGGCGAAGAGATACCCTTTATCCACCGCGATGGCTTTCTGCACTTCGCCATCCCCAAGGAACGGCGCACCGCGATGGACGATGTGGTGCGTATAGTCTTTCAGACGATGCCCTGAGCCATCATGGCCTTGGCCACCTTGAGGAAACCGGCCACATTGGCACCCTTGACATAGTTAATGTAGCCATCGGGCTCGGTACCGTACTTCACGCAGTTAGCGTGAATATCGTTCATGATGTCGTGGAGCTTGGCGTCGACCTCCTCGCGCGACCAGCGCAGACGCTCCGAGTTCTGCGTCATCTCCAGGCCAGACACAGCCACGCCGCCGGCGTTGCTGGCCTTGCCGGGACAGTACAGGATACGGGCATCCTGGAACACCTTGATAGCCTCGGGAGTGGTAGGCATATTGGCGCCCTCGCTCACGGCTATCACGCCGTTGGCCACTAAGGCCTTGGCAGCCTCCTCGTTAATCTCATTCTGTGTGGCGCAGGGTGTGGCGATGTCGGCCTTCTCGAACCAAGGCTTCGCGCCCTCGACATACTTCACTCCATATTTCTCTGCATACTCGCGAATACGGCCACGCTCGATGTTCTTGAGTTCCATGATGTAGTCCAGTTTCTCGCGGTCGATACCGTCGGGATCATAGATATAGCCGTCAGAGTCAGAGCAGGTAACAGGCTTGGCACCGAGCTGGATAAGTTTCTCCATAGTGTACTGAGCCACGTTGCCCGATCCAGAGACAAGCACGGTCTTGCCCTCAAGGCTGATGTGGCGGGTCTGAAGCATATTCTCCAGGAAGTAGATGTTGCCATAACCCGTAGCCTCAGGACGTATACGCGAGCCGCCGAACTCCTGGCCCTTGCCGGTAAGGATGCCGCAGAACTGATGGGTAAGTTTCTTGTACATGCCAAACATGTAGCCTACCTCGCGGCCGCCCACGCCGATATCGCCAGCGGGCACATCCTCGTCAGGGCCGATATGGCGATACAGTTCCAGCATGAAGGCCTGGCAGAAGCGCATCACCTCGGCGTTGCTCTTGCCGCGGGGCGAGAAGTCGGAACCGCCCTTGCCACCGCCCATGGGCAGGGTGGTAAGAGAATTTTTGAAAGTCTGCTCAAAGGCGAGGAACTTGAGGATAGAGGCGTTGACGGAAGAGTGAAAACGGATGCCGCCCTTGTAAGGGCCGATGGCGTTGTTGTGCTGGACGCGGTAGCCCATATTAGTCCGCACATTGCCCTTGTCATCTATCCAGTTGACACGGAACTGCAGGATACGGTCGGGTACACACAGTCTCTCGACGAGGTTCGCCCGGTCAAATTCAGGGTGCTTATTGTACTCCTCTTCTATAGTTGCCAGCACCTGGCTTACTGCCTGGATATACTCAGGCTCATTTGGAAATCTTCTCTTCAGACTTTCCACAACATCTGTAGCTTTCATCTTACTGTTTGTTTTAATAAAATGGTTATTCGTTATGACTATACTTTCAATCTTTACAGAAGACGGGCTACGCCTCGGCCATCTGAGCAGGCTCGTGGCCATCGGCTCGCGCTGTCTTGGCTGCAAAGTTACACATTATTGCCGAAAAACAAGCCAAAATGTCAGCAAATATAACAAAAGAGTTGAAAAAAGTAAGAAAAACAACCATTTTTCATACTTCCATCAACTCTACACACACAACATTCATCATTTTTACACCCAGAATGACCCCAGACGACACAATGTGTAAGCCGACGGAGCCATCTACTTACACGGCGTCAGCCGATGGGCCCTCGCTATTCATCTTCGTACAGATAGAAGAAGCGCTCCATGGTCTTCCACTTCTCGTTGGACGTGTCGCCACGCCTGCACTCCTGAAAGCGGGCCACGAAGTCCTCCCACTCTTGCTGCCGGGGCAGCTTGGCCAGCCGGGCCATGGCCGCGTCCCAGTCAAAGTCGAGCGGGGTCTCGACTATCATCACCTCGCGCGTACCATATATATATAGCTCCATCTCTAGGATGCCCACCTCCTGGATGCCCCTCTTGATTTCGGGCCAGAAGTCTGCGCGCGAGTGAGCCTTGATATAGGCGGCGCGCAGCGCGGCATCGTCCCTGAGCTTGAGTATCTGCACATAGCGTTTTACGGGCTGCCCGAAACGCTTCACTATATATCCCTCTGTCATTATGTATCTTTTCTGTATTTATCCGATTTACTTTTAGTAGAGTTACAGGCACCCTGGTGCCAGCCCCTGCAACGGAGCAAGCCACCCGTGGCGCCTTTACTACTTGATATAACGCAAGTAGGGGCCTTTTTATTTTGACACAGGTCAACAAAAAGCGTTTTTAGCAGGTTTTTAATGTGCATTTCTTGGCTTATGATGGTAATCAGAGTACCTTTGCACTCGGATAACAAAAGGATAACAATAACAAGTAAATTAAAAGAAAGGTAAAAAGATTATGTTGACATTTGGATTTTTCATGATTATCGCTCTCGCAGCAGTCAAAGCGATTAAGTTAGGTCATAACATTGACCTGGGCAAGTAAGCCCTTAAACAGAAAACAAGCAGAAAACGCCCATAGCGTTACAATCATATTAATTAAGTTAGAAAAAGACCCAGTTTCCTAAGGGAACCGGGTCTTTTTTCGTTTTTCAGGCCGTCATGTCAATTATTTTGGCTACATTTGCACAAGCGCGAGGCGCCGCGGAGCCCATAACGATGCCCACCGGCGCAAGCCTGAGTACAACAGCACAAACCATAATAAACATAATAATGATGATGAAACGTTTTTTTGCCGCCATCCTGCTGGCTGGAGCCTGCACCATGGCGTTCGGACAGATAGAGCGTCCGAAACTGGTAGTGGGATTTGTGGTAGACCAGATGAGATGGGACTACCTCTATTACTATTATGACCAGTACGGTGAGGGAGGCTTCAAGCGCCTGCTCCGCGAGGGCTTCAGCTGCGAGAACACCATGATCAACTACGTGCCCACGGTCACCGCCATCGGCCACTCGTCTATCTATACAGGGTCGGTTCCGGCTCTCACAGGCATAGCAGGCAACGACTTCATGGTAAACGGCAAGCCCATGTACTGTGTGGCCGACTCTACCGTCAAGAGCGTAGGCTCCAACAGCAAGGAGGGACTCATGTCGCCCCGCAACCTGCTGGCCACGGGCATAGGCGACATGCTCAAGGTGGCCACCGACTACCAGGCCAAGGTGTTCGGCGTGGCCCTGAAGGACCGGGCCTCTATCCTGCCGGCCGGACATGCTGCCAACGCTGCCTACTGGTGGGACACATCGGCCGGGCACTTCATTACCAGCACCTACTACATGAACCAGCTGCCCGAGTGGGTCAAGAAGTTTAACAAGACTGTCCAGGTAAAGCCGGGAACCGACGTGAAGGGCGTGCCCGACGGTGTTACCAAGACATTCCAGATGGCCAAGGCCGTACTGGACAACGAGCATCTGGGCGAGGGCCCTGTTACCGACATGCTGGCCATCAGCATCTCGTCGACCGACATCATCGGCCACGCCTACGGTACCCGCGGACAGGAGAACCACGATGTGTACATGCGTACCGACGAGGAGCTGGCCAAGTTTCTCACCTACCTGGACAGCAAAGTGGGCAAGGGCAACTACCTCTTCTTCCTCTCGGCCGACCACGGCGGCATGCACAACGCCAATGTGATGAAACAGCACAAGATTCCGGCCGACGGCTATGCTGCCTGGAACGAGATAAAACCGCTGAACGCGGCCTTCAAGGCGAAGTACGGTATCGAGAAGGTGGCCCTGATGGCCAACGCCAACCGCATATACCTGGACCACGCCGCCATAGCCAAGGCCGGCCTGCAGCTGGACAACGTGAAGCGCGAGGTGGCCGACTACCTGTCGCGCAACCCTAAGGTTCACATGGTGGTAGACTATGCCAACGCCGTCAATGCCAATCTGCCGCAGCTCATCCGCGAGCGCATCGTGAACGGATGGAACCCCGACCGCAGCGGCGACCTCTTCGTAGTGCCCAAACCTCACAACGTGGACGGTGTGGTTACCCCCGACTACCGTGGCACCAGCCATGGTGTATGGAACCCCTACGATTCGCACATCCCGATGGTATTCATGGGCTGGAAGGTGAAGCACGGACAGACCTCGACGCCGACCCGCATCGTAGACATAGCACCCACGGTGTGCGAGATGCTGCACATCCAGATGCCCAATGCCTGCATAGGCGACGCCGTCAACGAGATAGTCAACCCCAAGTAAGCTACCTCGTCGGTCAAGAACATCACACGGCAGCCCCCGGTACCGGCTGCCTGCCCTACTATCAGCCCGCGAAGTGGAGCCACCAGCGCCCTTCGCGGGCTGACTGCCGTCATAAAGACAGGGGAAAAACACGGCCGGCATACAGATTTCTGCCGATTTTCTTTTGATATTCAAAAAGATTGAGTAACTTTGCACCCGCTGTCACGAGATGGCAGTTATACAAAATTCAAACCTAATTAAAATTTTATTT